>CALCOW010000268.1 GCA_937899935.1 uncultured Phycisphaerae bacterium | reverse complement strand
AAAGAGAAATCTGTGCTAGTAACGACCGAACGATCAAGAGCGATATCTTCGATCGGAGTCTTTGTCACAGCATTCTGAGAGACACGATTGCGAGGCTTACTCTCAAAGTTATCTCTGAGAGCCTCAACCTGTCTTTCTGATACATCCCCAGCGTTGGTGTCTACTTTGCCTGATCCAGTCAATGTCGTCATCACGTACTCCTTGCAGCAAGACTGTTGATATATCGTAGCAGGCCCTGCTGTTTTTTCTTAGCAAGATCGCTCCCGATCCGGCAACATATCCGAGGCCATCAGCAAAAAAAGCCCCGCCGAAGCGGGGCTCGCTGAAATTCGAAGAGATGGGTAATTATAAATTTCAGCAGTAGAGTTGTTAATTTAGCTGTTGTCTTCCTTGACCTCATAGTCAGCATCAATGACATCATCCGCATCTGCGGGTGCTTGTTCAGCAGCTGCATCATCTACGGGCTGACCTTGATTGGCCGATGTCGCCTCGTAGACAGCCTTGCCCAGTTGAACGGCAGCCTCATTCAGCTGCTTGAGAGCCGCTTCAATAGCTGGCTTGTCCTCGCCCTTGACCTTGTCTTCAAGATTGCTCAAGGCCGACTCGATGCTTCCACGTACTTCTGCAGAAACTTTGTCACCATGCTCTTCGAGTTGCTTCTTAGTTGTATGAAGCACCTGTTCGGCAGCATTTTTAAGATCAACAAGCTCGCGTCGTTCGCGGTCTTCTTGAGCGTGTGACTCGGCTTCTTGCTTCATGCGATCAACTTCCTCTGTTGAGAGGCCTGATGAACCAGTAATTTCGATCTTCTGACTCTGACCAGTGGCCTTGTCAGTTGCTGAAACATTCAGAATACCGTTTGCATCGATTGCAAACTCAACTTCGATCTGTGGCATCCCTCGAGGTGCAGCAGTGATCCCACTGAGATCAAAGCGACCTAAAGTACGATTGTCCTTTGCAAATTCTCGCTCACCCTGAAGCACATGAATCGTTACAGATGTCTGACTATCAGCAGCGGTTGAGAAGACCTCTTTTTTAGAGGTAGGAATAGTCGTGTTCTTGTCAATAAGCTTGGTCATAACACCGCCAAGTGTTTCAACACCAAGACTCAACGGTGTTACGTCAAGAAGCAGTACATCTTTGACATCACCTTGCAGAACACCTGCTTGAATGGCGGCGCCAATGGCTACAACTTCGTCTGGGTTGATTGACTTATCGAGTTCGGCTCTACCAAAGATTTCCTTCGCGAGTTCTTGGACTCTTGGAATACGAGTCGAGCCACCAACCATAACGACATCACCAATATCAGATGGTTTCAGATTGGCATCCTTGAGAGATGTTTCACATGGCCCACGCAACCGATCAAAGAGATCGTTACAGATACTCTCGAAAGTGGCTCGTGTAATCTTAACTTGAAGATGCTTTGGTCCATTTTGATCAGCTGTGATAAATGGCAGATTTACATCTGTCTCCATTTGCTGGGATAACTCACACTTGGCCTTCTCAGCGGCTTCTTTCAGACGCTGAAGTGCCATGGCATCATTACGAATATCAATGCCTTCCATTTTCTTGAATTCGTCAGCAACATAATCAATCAATCGCTGATCAAAGTCATCACCACCAAGGTGTCCGTCACCACTGGTTGCAAGCACCTCGAAGACACCGTCACCAACGTCAAGTAGTGAAATATCAAATGTACCACCACCCAAGTCGAAGACTGCGATCTTCTTATTCGTGTTCTTTTCAAGACCATAAGCCAAAGCAGCTGCTGTTGGCTCGTTAATGATTCTTTCAACGGTTAAGCCAGCGATTTCACCAGCATCTTTTGTTGCTTTTCGTTGAGCATCATTGAAGTAAGCCGGAACAGTAATCACGGCACGGCTGATAGACTCGCCAAGGTAATCTTCAGCAGTTCGCTTCAACTCTTGCAGAATCATTGCTGAGATTTCTGGTGGGGTAAATGACTTACCTCGAGCGTCAACTGTTACCAGATCGTCGCTTCCACCTTCGATGCCGTAGGGCACCAACTTCTCCTCGGACTCCACCTCATTGTGGCGGCGTCCCATGAAACGCTTGATAGAGAAGACCGTATTTTCAGGATTGGTGACCTGCTGGTGTTTGGCCGCTTGGCCCACAAGCCGCTCACCTTTATCCGTAAACGCCACGACCGACGGGGTCGTGCGATTTCCTGACGCATTAATGAGCACCTTAGGCTGCTCGCCTTCCATTACTGCAACCACGGAGTTTGTGGTTCCTAAATCGATTCCGATGATTTTTGACATAGTATTTTTCCTCTCCGGTCGTAGGGCTCTAGGCCTCTGACTTCCGAATGCGATTGCAACCAACTGCAAGCGCAAAATGACTGTACCTCTCTCAATGCAACACGGATGCCACTTTCTACCCCCTATAACAGCCCTCTAAGCGGGGGTAGCCTTGGATCAGCGGCAATAAGGGGGGTATGGTCTGCCAGTTTGGCGGACGCCAGGACCAGTACACTCTGGGCATGCTCACGATCGGAAACCAGCACTTACCAACCCCCCTGCTTCTGGCCCCCATGGCGGGTTATTGCGATCTAGCAACTCGGCTTGTCTGCCGGGAACTGGGTGGCGTAGGCCTCGCCAGCACTGATTTACTGAATTCACATAGCGTGCTCAATGGAGGCAATCGCGTCGCCCGATTAGCTGCCACGTGTGATGCTGACCGCCCGCTCTCTATACAACTTTACGGCAACCACGAAGACCCGTTGCCAGATGCTGCTCGCTGGGCAGTCGATCACGGAGCCACAACGGTTGATATCAACATGGGATGCCCCGTCGACAAGATTTGTAAGACCAATGGTGGCTCGCTACTGCTTTGCGACGTTGATCAGACCGTTAAGTTGACTGCTTCGGTCGTCCAAGCCATTCATTACACCAATGTTCCAGTGACAGCAAAGATTCGCTTAGGCTGGACCCCAGATAACATCGTGGCACCAACACTTGCGGCACAACTAGAGTCGGTTGGAGTACAAGCCATCACCGTTCATGGCCGTACGACCCAACAGCGTTTCGGAGGTAAAGTCGACCTGACAGCGATCAGCAACGTCGTGCATGCGGTTCGCCAGATTCCGGTGATTGGGAATGGTGACATACGCACACCCGAAGATGCGATTCATATGATGTCAGCAACAGGATGTCAGGGAGTCATGATTGGCCGAGGGGCCTTACGCGCCCCATGGATTTTTAACCGTACCTGGGAACTGATGCAGACGGGCCACCAAAGCCCAGAACCAAGCGCTGCAGAGAAGATTGACATTATCCGTCACCACCTTGATCTACTCCTGGAACATGCTGGCGAGTTCACCGCAGTCCATTGCCTGAACAAACGCATTAGCTGGTATGGCAAGACCATGAAGCACATCAAAGGACTTAAGGAGCAAATCCGTCTCGCCACCAATAGTCAGACTATTAAGGCCGCGCTGGCTGAATGGCGATCACGGTTGGAACATGATCCTTCCCCAGTGGTTGAAGCGATCGCTTAATGAAGTTCGCTTTATGACACTGAGTTGATTTTGACTGCATCGATTTGATCGACTTCAAGTCTAAATGGACCAGCATTCTTATCGTACATATAGAATTCAATCCCACGAACCTCGTCAGGTGAGATTGAGCCTGATGCCCGCTCTCCGAAGAAGTGTCGTTCCATTTCATTGACGGGCACAACGACTGATATCCACTTGTCTTTCTCGGTTGGAAAGCGTGTCCAGTAACTATCCGCACCAAGCAAACGTGATTTACGAGTGCCGACAATCCAGGTACGACCATCCCCACGAACGCGCATTTTTAGTGCGTCAGCGCCACGTAGCGAGCCTTCCTCCAAGTCTCTGCGGATTGAAGAAAAGCCTCCATTGTTACGCAGTGAAGTTTCACCGCTGAACGTCATCGAGCCATCATTCACATTCACTTGACCCGTTGACAGACCACCCATTACTCCATCGAGGACAATCTGCCAATTACGAGATTCATTTTTGTCATCAAAACGAAGTATGGCATTCTCACTTGTATTAGATATATTTGAATTCGACTGTGGTGCAGAGGCGGCCGAGGTGCTCGCAAGCCGATCAATAATATCTCGATACGCCCAAGCTCTTAATGCATCAGTGTCCTTCGATGCCGCTTCATCTATTTCCGTTCGTAAGCGACTTCTATCCGATTCACTTAGTCCGAAACCACCAGATAAAACTATGGCATCCAATGCTGTCCGGTAAACGTCGGCGCACGCTCCGCGATTCCCATCGTTGTAGAGTGGAACACCACGCTCAATCGTCAATACCAATAATTGGTAGAGCGGCTTCGCAGCTGGAGGTGGCATCAACACTCGATCAATAACATGCACGACCCCATTGCTAGCATCTAGATCTGCCAGAGTAACTGCAGCATCACCAATAAGCACGCGACCTTGAACATATGAAACTGGAAGTTCAGTACCTGCCAGAGTTGTCACCGAATCACGATTGACGATATCGCTTGCCTGCAGTTCACCAGCAACCACATGGTGAGCCAATATTCGCTTCAAAGTCGGCGTACCTGGTTCGGAAAGCAGTGATTGCAATGTCTCTGGCTTGACTTGTGAAAAAGCAGAATCCGCCGGCGCGAATACGGTTAAGGGGCCTTCACTAGACAGTGTCTCTGCGAGGCCAGCTGCCTTGACAGCGGTGACCAGCGTGTTGAGATCATCACTACTGACCGCCAGTTCAACGATGTTAGGCTGTGGTGCCGCAACTGAAAGTGTCGCTGCAACAATCAGTGATGAAATAATCATTTTTGTGTTCTCCCGTTACTACACATCTTTTAGAAGCCCTCAACTTAAGGGCTTGCTGTTAATCATTGAGGGCCTTTGCCGTATTAACTAGTTCAAGAAGCCGTTTTGCTGAAAAACCTTCGTCCCAGAACCATCGAATAATTCCATCGTTATCCAAAAGGATTATTCTGCCATTACGTGGATTCTCATTTCCTGTCAGTTCTGCAACGGGCTTTGCCGCTTTGCCGTACAGCGTCACAACTGATGCCCAATCTTCACTCGGAATACCGCTGCGCATACCACCATCAATCATCGAACTGAACAAGCTCGGCACGGCGCCTGGAATAGTTGGTATCTCTACAACACGATCAGGGAACTCCAACTGGACTAAACCTATCGACCAACGGTCAAGATCAAACTGTGTTTCTTGAACATACCCCACCAGCAGCAAGACTGGACTTCCTGAATAAGCCTCAGGCAGATTAACCAGATCGCCACTGAGTGACTTGCCTTTCACTGCCGGAAAGTGATCACCCACTGGATTGCGATTTTCCCACACAGTTTGACACCCGGTAATAGCGATCACGCTGATGGAACCAAGGCCAACAATCACGACCGCAAACAACAGCTTGATTCGCGTGCTCATGATGACCATACCGCCTTTAAAATCCCCGCCAGTGAGTCTTATTCTTAGCCCTCTATAGTAGGCAAAGAACAACGATTTTGTAGGAATAGCAATCCCACAATGAGCGATGAACTGCATCTACACCAAAACTAAATGAAAGCAAGGATTCGAGTACTACAGCCCCTCGATCCAGTCCCAAAAAAGGCCATTGAAATTAGCCGCCGCCAACGACCTTGCCGAGACTGAAGATAGGCAAGAGCAGCGCGATGGCCATACCGCCAATAACGACACCCATGAAGATAATCATCACGGGTTCGATGTAGCGGGTCGCTTGCTTAACAGCTGAATCTAATTCTTCCTCGCTGTAGGTGGCCACACGATGCATGACCTCTGGCAATCGTCCAGATCTCTCTCCAGATGCAATCATTGAAGCAACATTGGGCGGCACAAGTGAACTTTCAGTCACTGCATCACTCAATTGTCGGCCTTGCCGTACATGTTGTTCCATACGATCCCAGAGTTCTTCATAATAGACGTTCTTAGTAACACCACGGCAAATTCGAATGATGTCGATGAGATTTACACCAGCAGCCAGCAGAGTTGCCATTGTTTGTGAGGCTCGGGTCAAATACAACTGACGAAAAATTGTCTTTATGACAGGCATGTTCAATCGAAGCCAATCCCGTATTTTCTGCGCAAAGTGTCTTTGCCAACAAATGACAAATAATAGTGCCACGCCACCGAGAATAGGTCCATAAAAGACATACTTGGTCGTGAGAAACTCACTGACGTCTAAGAGTAGTTGAGTGGGTGCTGGAAGCGAGGTTGAACGCATCTCGTAAATCTTTGCAAAGCGCGGAAGTACAAAGACAATCAGGAAGCTGGTCATGAGAAGCGCTGTACCCATCATAAAGAGTGGATAGGCTAACGCTCCTTTGATCTTTCGAGCGGTCTTTCGCTCCTTGGTTAAGTAATCTGCAATACGACCCAACATCTCTGCCATCGTGCCTGATGCCTCAGATGCTTTCATCAAACTGACCATCATGTTCGGAAAGGCTCTGGGCCAGCGGGCCATTGCAATCGAAAATGCTTCACCACCGTGAATATCATTTCGCAGTGCCTCAATCACTTGACGAAACTCTTTTTTTCGCGTGTGCAGCAAGAATGCATCCAATGCCTCTGCCAATGGAACGCCTGTTTCCAACATGACAGAGAGTTCTCTGGAAAAGCCAATAACATCTTCACGCGTTACGTTCTTAGCCGCTTCTTGACGACGAATTTCATCGACATCAAGCTCTTCAACAATTTCATCCGGAGTGTCTTTAACTGAAAGAACATATTTTCCTTCAGCTCGAAGGCGATTTGCGACGGCGTCAGCACTTTCTGCGACGAGCATTCCGGTGACAATGCCACCAGCTCCATCACGGGCTCTAAATGCATAAGTGCTCTGCATCGACATAACTCAAACCTCTACATCACATCGTAGTGACGTAAAGGACCTCCTCTGTCGTTGTCAGTCCAGCTTGCACCTTCTGCATGCCATCTTCTCGAAGACCCTTATAACCGGTCGCCATCAAATGCTGACGAATCTCTTGCAAGGTAGCACCACTGCTGACGAGCTTAAGAAGTTTCTCATCGATAGTCAGTAACTCAAAAATACCTATCCGACCGGCGAAACCTGTACCACGGCAACGTGCACACCCACGGCCATGATAAAGAGCCTCCATCGGCACACCAGCTTCTTCAGCCGTCGCTCTTGCCACATGATCGGGTTCATACATTTCTCGACAATGCGGACAAATCTTTCTGACCAATCGCTGAGCCAAGACACCTCTCAGTGTTGCCGCAACAAGATATGGCTCAATGCCTAAATTGATCAATCGTGTGACCGCACTTGGCGCATCATTGGTGTGAAGCGTAGAAAATACAAGATGGCCCGTTAAGGCAGCTTGGGTCACAATCGTCGCGGTTTCTGAATCACGAACTTCACCAACCATCATAATATCTGGATCTTGACGCAACAGAGCACGGAGCGCTAGTGAAAATGTGAAACCTGATCGCTCATTCACTTGAGACTGATGAATACCACCAATATTCGCTTCCACTGGATCTTCAACCGTAGAGATGTTTAATTCATCCCGATCCATCTGTTCAAGCACTGAATAGAGTGTGGTTGATTTACCTGAACCCGTGGGACCCGTAACCAACACGACACCATTAGGCTGCTCAATTACTTGCTGCCAAGTTGACAACATGGTGGAAGAAAACCCAATTTTATCGAGTGGCATTCTTGTGTTTTGACTGTCGATGATTCGGATGGCCACCTTCTCACCAAACTTGCCAGGCATGCTCGATACACGCAAGTCAATTGGTCGCCCCTCAAGCATGACGTGAATATCACCATCCTGAGGAATACGACGCTCTGAGATATCAAGATTACTCATGATCTTAATACGACTGCAAATGGCCGCGTGCATCTTGTGCGGGGGGCAAAGCTTTTGGAACAGCTTCCCATCAATGCGATAACGCACGCGTAACTGATGATCATCTGGTTCAATGTGAATATCGCTAGCGCCATCTTGAACTGCAGAGAAGATAATGAAATTCACCAGTTTGACGACTGGGCTATGGCCTGCCACTTCTTCGAGATCAGAAATCTCAGTGACCTGCCGCTCAATAACACTGAAGTCTTCTTCATCAATATCTTCATAGATATCATCAATGACAAAGACATTTGCAGCAGGCAAGTACGAGGCTAGCGCGGAACCGATGTCTTCAGCTGTTGCAGCTGCAATCTGAACCTCATAACCAGTAATGCGGCTGATCTCTTCAATCAAGAAGAGATTTGCCGGCTCTGCAACAGCAACAGTAAGCACCTCGCGGACAAGAAATAGCGGCAGCACGCGATGTTCTTCCACGAAGTCGCGAGGCAGCACCTCGACTACTTTCGGATCAGCAAATCGTGTCGTATTCGTAACAAAAGGTATACCGTAAGCATCAGCAAGAACTTCCAGAACCTGTTCATCGCTGAGATACCCTAAATCGACCAGCACTTCACCCAGTAATTTACTGTGACCAGCATCTGACTGTTTGTCGAGTGCCTCTGAGAGTTGATCATCTGTGAGATAACCTCGGGCCACCAACATCTCTCCCAAGGGAAGCTGAGGCAGTGAGCCAAGGTGAGTCATTTTGTCATTTGGGCTAATCATTGGATGACCTATCCCTACAGAAGGCTCCGAGCGGCCGATTCAACTGAATCATGCATATTGAAACGCTGCTCGAGACGAGTGATAGAGAAGATCTTTCCGACGGTGTCCGACGGACGCACCAATCGTAACTGACCACCTTGACGAGCCACTTCATCAGAGAGCCATAACAGCAACTCGAGTCCTGCTGAGTCAATCAACTCGAGTTCATTGAGATCGAGAACAATTTCGATCTTCCCATCATTTATTCGCTCTTGAAACGAGCGACGAAAGGTATCAACCTCGTCAATTGTCAGCCGACCCTGGACAACAACAACTGTTTTATGATCGTGATCTTCGAAGGTAATTTTCATGCCGCAAACCCCCGGTGCTGGGCATAGATGCGATCATCAGCACGATGCTTGGCGACCATTCGATCGTATTCACTAAAATCCAGATTGAGGAACAGTGGAACGAGTTCTGGATCAAATTGCGTACCCGCATTGAGGCGAATCTCGCGGAATACTTCATCTCGATCGCGTGCCGATCTATAAGTGCGTGTTGAACTCATTGCATCAAACGCATCTGCTAAAGCGATAATTCTTGCAACTAATGGCACATCTTCACCACAAAGTGCATGCGGATATCCCTTGCCATCCCAGCGTTCATGGTGGTAAAGCACACCAACAAGTACATCCTGAAGCTCAGGTATATCCTTCAGAATTCGATAACCCATTTCAGGGTGACGGCGAATCCACTCAAATTCATCAGGCGTGAGATCACCAGCTTTTTGTAGGACTGCCTCAGGAACTCCAATCTTGCCCACATCATGAACAAGGCCTGTAATTCGCATGCGCGAAACTGTGGCCTCATCAAGACCTGCAGCTCGACCCAGTAGCTGCGTAAGATGTGCAACACGCCGCGAGTGGCCGCATGTGTAACGATCCTTTGCATCAATTGAGGCCGTAAGCGCTTCGAGCGTTCCCAGGAACATTGCGTTCAAATTATCATACAGCGCAGAGTTCTCAAGAAAGATAGCCATGTGCGTCGCAGCAGCACCCAGCAACTTCATGTCGACTGAAGAAGCGCCCGTCTGATCACCTGGCCGCTGCCCAGCCACCACAACGCCCATAAGATTTGAGTCAGCACAAATTGGATGCGCTAATACGGTTGGACCAAGATCTGCAAACTGCGAGTGTTCAGCGCGTTCACCTGGCTCAAGAACACATGGCTGCCCGATCTGAATTTCATTCAGTAGATCTCTCGCTAGCACCTGAACACGCCTTGGTGCCGTTGGCGCAACGCCGGTCATAATCAAACGCCCCGCAAGACTCTTTAGTTTGGCTCCATCATCTGCCAGCTGCACACCAATCCAACGATATGGCAATGTCTGAAGCAACTCTTCACAAGCCATTCGGACAAAGCGCTCTGGCTCTTGCTGAACGGTCATGTTGCCAATGATGGTGTATAGCAAATTTATTTCTTCAAACGAATCGCCTAGTTGCTGCCCAACACTCTCGATAGCAGCACGATCAGCTTCGGTACGATGGTGATCTTCGTGTAAACACTTAGCAAGTTGTACAATGCGAGGAATATCACTTTCGGTGGAAGGTGGCAACTGACTCAACATGGTCTGAGTCATCTTGAAATCAAGACTCGCCGCTTGACACATCAAAACAAGCTGCTCAGATTTGAGGAGGTCATGGGTTGGAATCACAACCACTGAATACCCCTCGCGACCTCTCCGTAATGAGAGTGGTATGGGAGCGAGCCAAACACCTGGCATCATCTCGCATGGCTTTGGATCCGCTTCACTATTCCATCGCTTGGCTGCATCTTCGAGAGCATGGCGAACCGGACCTGTATTCCCAAATAACATTGAGAACCAATCACTCATGCGTCTATCAACACGGATCATCTTCCCCTGCACATCACAAATCATGAGGCTCAAACCGGCCCCACGTAGCCGTGTTGCCAAAGGCTCGAAGCCATCACCAGCAATTTTTGCTCGATCGACTAGCTTCATAAAACACCTCCAGGGGCGTCCACGGCGCTGGTCGTTTGGCCAGTAAGTATTTCTTCAATGATCTCGAGGACTTCTCGAGGACTAAAGGGCTTACTCAAGACACGTCGAACATTGGCCAGGGATCGATCGCCATCATCAAGTGAATGACCACGTGCAGTCAGAATAATGACGGGAATATCCGCCGTTGATGTGTCATTGAGCAAGTCACGACACATCTCGGTCCCTGTGACATAAGGCATTTGATGATCGGTCAGAATGATATCTGGGCGATGCGTTCGTGCTGCATCTGCGCCCTCTTCACCATCCATGGCAGTGAGCACTTCAAAGCCCGCTTTGCGCAGCTTGATTGCCAGCACCTGAACGATGCCAAGTTCATCATCAATGACGAGAATCTTGGGTGACATCACCTGCTCCTTAGGCGGCCTTTCGGGCGCCCTCATAGTTCATCGGAACAGTGAACCAAAACCGCGAACCCATACCGAGTGTCGAGTCAATTCCAATCTGGCCTCGATGTACTTTCTCTACGATGTTCTTACAAAGGTTGAGCCCTAGACCTGTTCCCTTGGCAATCCGCTTGTAATTCTCGACACGATAGAACTTGTCGAACACGCGCCGCTGATCTGTCGGAGAGAGACCCAACCCCGTATCAGTCACAGACATCACCACACTCCGAACGAGGTTATCGGAATCACCATGCAATGTGACGCGACCACCTTCTGGTGTGTACTTAATGGCATTTGACACGAGATTTAGAAGTACCTGAAAGAGCATATCTTCATCACCCTCCACTGTTAGATCGACTGGAGCGAGCTTCGTATTGAGCGAGATCTGCTTCCTTCTTGCGTCTGGTTCGATGGTTTTGACCACCCTGGCGGCCACTTGCCGCATATCTACGTGATCTCGTTCCACCTTCTGGAGACCCGCCTCAATCCGACTGATATTGAGCATATTGTCAATCAATCGACCAAGACGCTCCGTCTCGCTTTGGATGACTCCATAGAAGGAATGCCTGGCTTCATCATCTTCAGCTTCACCATCGACCAGCATCTCGACATAACCACGAATTGCTGAAAGAGGCGTGCGCAACTCATGGCTGGCCTTAGAGACAAAATCAGACTTCATCCGTGATACTTCACGTTCACGTGATAAGTCATGGATAATCGTGACGACACCACTGACTTTATTGCGATGATCCTCTACGCATGTCATGACTATTTCACACGCAGAGGTTGTTGCTTCTCCGGATCGGGTGATCTCCAGATCGTGTTCAACACGTCGATCATCAGAAGCATTACCGCTTTCACGCGTATCATTAATCAGATCACAAAGAGCAGCATCTCGCAGTACTTCGTGTATCGATCGATGGCTCGCCTCTTCGAGATCAAACCCTAAGACGCGAGCTGCGGCTTCGTTTGCCAGAATGATCTCATTAAATGAATCCGTTACGAGTACAGGATCTCGAAGCGCATTGAGCACGGTCTCTACTTGGCGTCCCTGTGCTTGCGTCACTTGATGACGTACTTGCAAGTCTCGAAGATGATTACGCAGTGTTTCCTCACGTCTTTGAGAACGATCGACTGCACT
>CALCOW010000267.1 GCA_937899935.1 uncultured Phycisphaerae bacterium | reverse complement strand
TATGACGGTGATGATGATAATCCTGATGCAATGCCTGAGATGGGTCTGTTAGGTCTCACTCCATTAATAGAACTGGTCGGGGTTCCAGAGTCGTCACATAACAGTGGTGTACTTGCTGTGGGAGATGTCATTCTTCATGCTGGCCAGACCAGTGCGCCCCGCATGGGCCAGTTCTTGAAAATTGTAAAGGCCTATGCGGGTCAACCTCTTCCAATGACCGTGCTGCGCGATGGCAAGCAGATTAATCTCAATGGTCAGGTGAACAAGAATGGCATGCTCAACGTCAATCCATCTTATGCAACGGACATTCCACGGATTGCAACGCCAATCAAGCGATTGAGTACGGGGCCGGGAGATCCGGCAGCAGTTGTTGATTCACCCTTCGCCAAGTTTGATCTCTTTGGCGGCACGCAAATCGATGCGATTGGGAGTAAGTCGGTTGGAGATTGGAATGACATCGTGGTTGAGGCTCGTGTTGCGACCCGAGAGGCCAGCCAAAAAGGGCAGGCTGTCTCGTTCGATGTGACGACGACAAACCCGATTGATGGGAAAGCGAATACAGACCAAGTATCACTGACATCCGAGGAGGTCGAAGAAATTCATGCCCTTGGTTGGCGCAGCGAGTTGCCATCAGCAATCTTCGAGCCGGTGTTTGTGGTGCGATCAGCTTCCGGAAATCCAATCACTGCTATCGGTATGGGTATTGAAGAGACACACAAACTTATTCTGCTTACCTACCTCACGATCGATCGATTATTCCGTCGGAGTATCGGCATTGATCAGCTGCATGGACCCGTCGGAATTGTTCATCTCGGTACCAAGGTTGCCGACCGTGGATACACGTTCTTGGTGTTTTTCTTGGCCATGATTAGTGTCAATCTTGCGGTGATCAACTTCTTGCCATTACCGATCCTTGATGGCGGGCTGTTTCTGTTTCTTGTTTACGAGAAATTCAAGGGCCGTCCACCGTCCGTTGGCTTTCAGAATGCTGCAACGCTTCTTGGTCTGGCCCTGATCCTGACCGTCTTTCTGGTCACGTTCTATAACGACATGGCGCGGCTGTTAGGTACCTAAGTTGCTTGGCACTGGTTTGCCTTGGTCCGAGAAGTGGCTGCACAGTCCAAACAAATGGCGTAAAAGGCTGACCACGCCCTCAAAAGGGCCATCTGTAAGAGGGTGGGTTGTGTTGGCCCTTGGGCAATCCGACAGTCTTTGAGGGGACTCTCTATCGATTCCAGTGTGGCAATGGGTATTGAGTCTGACGCGAGACGAGCAGTTGGAGGCCATGGCAGGTGATGTCAGGCTCAATATCAAAAACCTATTGGCGTTTATTAGTCATTGAACATGACCAGGCGATAGCTGCACAGCTCTGCAACGCACTTGAGAATCTCAACCTGCCTGAATACAGCCAGCATAGGCAAGACGCTGGCGGTCAAGGCACGCTGGCAGGGTTCAAGAAAACATTATCTCCACAATATGAAGTCATTGCATCACTTGAGCAACTGCATGATTTAGATCTTGGACCTTATGACGTGGTGCTTTGTGCGGCTCACCTACCAGATGGGCATGGGCTTGATGCACTTGCCTTTATCAAAGGCATGGCTCCTGATTTGCCTGTCATCATCATTGGTGATGATCAACAGGGAACACTTGCTATTGAATCAATTCGCGCAGGTGCGGTCGACTACCTCGTGTTCAATTCTGGAACACTATCGATGCTTGCTTTGTCTGTGGCTAAGTGTTTTGCGCACCGTGCGGTGCGAGTGGAAAATCGAAAGCTGCATGAGAATCTGAGTCGTTCGTTGTCCGAGCTCGCCGTGGCAAATCGCCAGTTTCAAAAAGTGATTGAAAGACTGGAACGCATGAGCCGTACAGATGAACTGACGGGTCTGGCTAATCGCAGGTGGCTCAACCTGATGCTGGATGATCGTTGGGCAGAATCCGCTCGCAACGAGATGCCGCTGGCATGCTTGATGATTGATCTGGATCAGTTCAAGCGACTGAATGATGATTGTGGGCACCATGTTGGTGATAGCATGCTTCGCACGGCGGGTGAGGTCATTCGAAATAATTGCCGTCAGGTTGATGTGGCCGCTCGCTATGGCGGTGACGAATTTTGCATATTGATGCCACATACCGAGCCTGAAGAAGCCATGATTGTTGCGGATCGTATATTGACCGCCTTTCAGCAGGTTGTCGAAGCATCAAAGGAAAATGACTTCGCCGTTGGGATGTCCATGGGCCTCTCGCATTCAGGTCTCTCAATGCCAATGTCAGCAATCGAATTAGTACGACATGCTGATGAAGCTATGTATGTTGCTAAGTCAAATGGAAAACTTGGTGGCGCGAAACGTGTGATGGTCCGTTATCGACATCGAGAGAGCGAGGTTTGTGTCTTGCCCTACACGGGTGGTGTACTGAACCCAGCCCCGGATGACCATCTGACCTTAAAGCGTGTTGACTTTCGTCAGGCAGGCTAACGCGTCTTGATCTTATCTTTTTGATCGGCGGAGTGCTCTTTCAATGTCTCTTTGCGCCTCACGCTTATCGAGCTTATTACGCTTGTCGGATTGCCGTTTTCCTTCTCCGAGGCCAATCAGAAGCTTGGCACGGCCGCGCACGAAGTAGAGCTTGAGAGGAACGAGTGTGAAACCTCTTTGTTGGGTCTTCGTAAATAGCTTTTTGATTTCTCGACGATGAGCCAGTAACGAACGGGTTCGTGTTGCTTCGTGTTGACGGTGGGGGCCAGCGGGCGGGTATTCAGCGATATGAACACCGTGGAGTGTGAGACCCCAAGGTTTATCGCTTGCTCGAATGAATCCTTCGGCCAGACTGATCTGTCCATCCCGAATCGATTTGATTTCGGTGCCGGTCAGTTTGATGCCACACTCAAGCGTGTCGTGAATTGAATAGTCGTGCCGAGCCTTACGGTTAACGACTTCACGTTCGTTCGATTTGGTCGTGCGAGGTGGCATCGGTGCTCATCAGGTTCCAGGAAATTGGCTCCTGGCCCATTCAGACCTGGATGAAACCCAGATCTCTGTGCTTGCTTATCAATGCCCAGGAGAGGACTCGAACCTCCACGGGATGTTAATCCCACCAGCACCTCAAGCTGGCGCGTCTGCCAATTCCGCCACCTGGGCTCGTTGCATGCCTTGTCTGCAACAACACCCCATCAAGGCGGGAAGTATACCGTGGTTCAGCAGGCAGGTGGGGCAGATGGGTGTTTAGACGCCGCGGGTCTGGGGATCCCAGATCAACTTGTGCAATTGTGTCTGAATTCTCACCGGCAGGCCATCCTCAAGTATCCACGAGACAAGTGATTCAAGAGGGAGTCCACGACAGCCGGCAATATGCTGATTGGATGCCTGTTCAAACACAGGCGACATCAAAACACAGCCACATTTGCGGGCCAAATCATGCTCTTCCATCATCTGCCGGGCCCACTCATAGTCGCCCCGATCGGTAATGACGAACTTGACCTCATCTTTCTTATTGAGATGGCTAATGTTTGCCAGAAGGTTCTTTTCGACTTCTCCACTGCCAGGTGTCTTGAGATCAACGATCCTGATGATGCGAGGGTCGCATGGCGAAATGTCACAGGCTCCAGAGGTTTCAATGAGTACGCTCTTGTCAGCTTCCAGCAGTTGCTCCATCAGGCTATGAACGCCAGGTTGTAGCAGTGGCTCACCACCTGTGATCTCAACAAGATCGCAAGGGTGCTTGCAGACCTCATTCAGGATGTCTTCGATGGGCCGATGTTCGCCCTCGGTAAAACTGTATGCGGTGTCACAGTAGGCACATCGCAAATGACATCCAGTTAATCGGACAAATACACAGGGGAGGCCACTATGTGTGGACTCGCCTTGGATCGAGAAAAAGATCTCACAAACTCGCAGGGTGTCAGCAGTCATCTGAGGTCCATCGTAGCAGGGTGCCGGGTAGGGTTGTCAGCAGTGATCTGTCAAATAACAACATCCTCATCCCATCCACTCATATTGAGCGGTGAAGCTTTCACGATCTTTCTCAGGTCCAGTATGATGTCCGCCCTATGTTCGTAAAGCTCACAATCTCGTTTGGCTTTGAGGCCGCTCACTTTTTGCCTCATTTTCCGGATGGCCACAAGTGTCGTCGCATGCATGGGCATTCGTTTAAAGTTGATGTGACCGTGGCCGGTGATGTCCCTGAGGGGCAAGGGCACCTCCTTGACTTTGGTGAGGTCAAGAAAGTAATGGCACCATTGGAGGAGCAGCTGGATCATCACTTGCTCAATGAGATCGAAGGTCTAGAAAATCCGACCAGCGAGCATTTGGCAGCGTGGATCTGGAAGCACTTAGCTCCTGATCTACCCTTGCTTGATGAAGTGACTGTACATGAGACTTGTCGGTCCATGTGCACCTACTTTGGGCCCCAGAGGTGAATCTTCGTTCGAACCTCTTTGTTGAGCATGGTGTCAGCGCCGATGCACACGGCGTTCAATGTCGTTCTATCACACCACGGAGCGATCTTGAATCAACTTGGGCGGTGCACACTGAGCAAGCACTGCTCGAGTCTTCATGGTGTTGGCCACAACACCAAGGCATCGTCATAGCCAGATCAGGCCGTTTGGCACAAACCGAGAACAGCGCACCATGGCAAATGTGGTCCAATGCGGGGCATGAGGCCTTCGCCCAGGCGATCGCAAGGGCATTGGGCCAAAGGCAGCCCGATCAACAATTATGTGTTTTGCCAGACGCGAACGATGTGATCAGTGATCTACCAAGTGCGTTAGGTGTCGTCACCAGTGCCCAAGAAGGACTTTCCGTGGCCCTGGCACCGGCTCAGATACTGACCAATTCAATGTTGGGGTCTTTGGAGGATCATCTGCTACGAGTGTTTGAAGTCATGGCCAGACGTTGCAACTTGATCTATTTGACCGATCTTCGGCGAGAGGGTGAGGATTTAGTGGCCTGTCCACTTGGGCAAGGGCTCTTGCCAAGACGACTGATCCTGGACCTGCTTGAGGCCTGGCGGCCACCAGCATGCCCGGTGGTCATCATGGCTGAGAATGTCTCAGATCAGTTCGACTGGTTGGAACTGACAATATGACTTCTCGGAGCTTGCATCCAGGCCAGGGATCGGCTGAAATGGCGTGTCGCAGCCACCCCATGGAAAGGCCTTGGTCATGATCGATGAGCAGTTAGCACCGCAAAAAGACGTTGGGTCCAATCACCCTGTGTTGAAAGCGGTCAAAGAGGCCTTCCCAGAGCTTCGCTTAAGCGCCACGGTTTTTCGGGGACAAACAACTCTGCTGGTTTCTCGAGACGCCTTGCACCAAGTGATGCGCTTCTTGCGTGATGACGCGCGTTGTGCTCTCAACTTTCTAAGTGATGTCACGGCCGTCGACTATTTAGGTTATCCGGTGGAGCAACCAGGTCGTTTTGCGGTGGTATATCTGCTGGCGAGTGTCAGTCTGAAAACGCGTTTGACTGTGAAAACATATTTGAATCCGTCCATGGATACATCAGGGAACGCCGATGATCCTGAACTGATCGTTGATACGGTGACTGATATTTGGCCGGGTGCCGAATGGCGTGAGCGGGAAGTCTATGACATGTTCGGTATTCGCTTCCGTGGACATCCGGACATGAGGCGGATTTTACTCTGGCATGACTTTCCAGCGTTCCCCTTGCGCAAGGATTATCCACTCCGTGGCCGTGGTGAGCGGGAGCACTACAGAATCCTTAAGCGCGACGCGACGTAGTATTCTTTTGCCAACGTTCGAGGAATTACTGTCCACCAGAGCCCTGGTAAACAGTGATGCGTTCATTAGCAGGATCCATGTTCCAGATCAGTTTCTGGTACTTGATGGGTACTGGACTGCCAGCAGTCACAATCGAAACTCGCCGTCCTGGAAGTGCGGAAACTTCCGCTAAATTGGTTCGCAAGTTGTAATCGAAGGCGTGACAATCAACTTCCCGATTGGGCGTGACGATGAAAACACTGCCTTCGGCGGCCAGTCGTTGAGCTTCCATATCCCCACCCAAGTTTAAGAAGTCGCCCTCCGCAGTTTCTTCAACATCTGTGGCACTTCGCTCGACTTCAAGCTGAACTTCTTCAGCGGTCATGGTAGAGACCTCGCCCCCAGGCGCGACATGCCCAACTTGGACGTCGCCTGTCATGCCAATATTCCAAAGTTGATCAGTGAGGCGCGTCATCTTTAGATGTTGTGCCCATTTGATGCCGGTTTCTCCCTTGCGTCCAAATGGTGCATCTTCGGATATTGATCCAGTATCAATTTCAGTGAGATCGCGCATGTAGAGTTGGCCATCTCCAATGACTTCAGCCTCTAATGTACGGTCGTCGTAAGTAATGTGTTGCCCGGCGATGAAATAGCGACGAGGGTTGTCGCTTTGATCTGCATTTTGCCAGGTCCAATTCTCAATCCGTGCATTGCCCTTGGCGATGAAACGAGCAAGTCGCCGATCTGATTGGGCAAAGAGATCGCCACTCAGACCAGGCGTGTCTGATTCTTTTGGTTCTTTAGCAGCGACTTGTTGTTCGTTATCAGGTACGTTTTCAAATTCCAGAGTCAGGGCATCACCTGTCATGGTGTTGAGTTCTATTTCCGTTGGACGTGATCGAATGCGTACATCACCGGTGACATGCAGTGACCCCGCGCCTTCTGAAAACATGCTGTCATACACCATTGACTCATTCCAGCGTGTCCGGAGCGTGGTGTCAGGTGTGGTATCGACATCGTTGATGGCCGGTGGGGGTATTCGCTGATCGGCACTGGTCTCTAATGGGTCGGTTAGCATGCGTGCTTGGCCAGGACCTTGCCATCGCGCGGTGCCTGCCGTTCGATCGAGTTCGACATGCCTGCCACGATCAATGAGTAACTTATCGCTGGCGATGATGACTTGTGGGCCGGTTAAGACCACGCGTTCCTGGCGAGCGTCACCATCCAGTCGCTCGGCAAAGGCTCTGGCTCCATCAGACATTAAGACCTGCACATTCCCATCAGCTTGGAGCCGATCGACTTGAGCATCTTGGCCAAGAATGCTCTGAGGCTCGCCTGGGTTATCGTTGGCGTTCTCGACTTGATCCTGATCTTCCTTGGGTACAAAAGTGACCCGAACCGCATCTGCCCACAAGGTCTGATCTTCGTTCTTGGCTTTCACGTCTTGTGAAGCAACCATTTTCTTAGGGGTCGACTCGCCCTTTGCATCAACGGTGAAGGTCAGTTTCAAGCGGCCACAATCAAGCGTTCCATCTTGACTGCGTACCGCGACTTGTCCATCAAAGGTCGCCCCTCGAATAGCACCTTTTGTTTCGTCATTGCCATCACTCTCGATGAAGTCAATCTCGGCGCCACCGGTCCAGGACAATTGCATCTCAGTACGAGTGACCAGCGCCTCATCAGGATTTCCGTCGGTGGTCAGTGCGATTGCTGAAGGCAGTGGTTCCTCAGGAATGTAAGCCACACGTTTGATAGATTTCGCCCAACCTGCACCAATAATGCCAGCTCGATCATCATCTCTATCGAGCCAGAGTTGTTGTCCTCCGGTCTCAAGATCGGCTGTTGTGAGCAATACCTCGGAGACGCCTGGACCAGACAGCAGGGTGGCGCGATTGCCCGGGGTTGTAAAGCGCATCACGGCGCACGTCGCCTGGGCGCCTTCGATGTCATCTTTCATGATCACTGGTGTTCCAATGAGCTCGACAATAGATTCTTCTTTGTTCTTTGGCGCCCGGGATAGATCCTGCAGAGGCACCATCGTCAGCGGCCCCTTGCATGTAATGATGGTGTCGTCTTTACTTGGAGGAAGCACGATGTTTCGTGATGGCGTTTGTTGATGGCCGAGCATGGAGGCAGCAATTGATGCTGCAATGCCTTGGTGAGAAAAGGGGATGATGCTCCCGCGTACATGATCTGATCAGGCGGAGTCGCGGTGATCGAGTCACCTATCAGTCCTGACTCCATTGAAAAAATCAAATCAAGTCGATTTCCATTGGCAGTGCGTTGTGGCAGCCGCTGGCCTTGAACTATTTTCACTTGGTCATTGAGAGTTGCGATATAGAACTGAGCGTTTCCAAGATCGGCCGGCTCTTCAGCCGATGGCGCCGGGGCGTCTTGATTCTCACTGCTTGAGCTTGGTTGATCGAGCTGCGCAACCTGAGTCTCTTTTGTTTCTTTGGGCGTCTTCGGATCTTCTGGAGTTGGGCCTTGATCCTGCAGAGGGGCTTCTTTTCCTGATTTCTCTGAGCCACCCATGAGCGTGTCGATCGAGGCCAGACGGATGTAATCCAACTCATCGATGCGCATGTCTTGGATCCGATCTTCAAGATCGTTGAGGTGGATCGTGAGTCGTCGGCCAACCATCTCTTCACTTAGCGTTTGCAGGTGTATTTCATTGTTGCAACGTAGCTCCCCAAGAAAATTATCAAAGCTCGCATCTGGTGTGGTCACCAGCATCGAAGGTTTATCTTTGAGCAGTCGTCTTCTTGATCGATACATCGCAATAACAACATCGCCTTCGATCGACCCACTCTCAAGAGCGCGATTTGGCGCATTGGCAATAAGCTCTTTGCCTGTGATCGTGACAATGCGGCCGCGCGAGAGCATGATTTGAATCTCAGGTTGATCCATCGCCAGCCAGCCCATGGGCAAGCCCTTCGGATTTGGATCGAGGTGAGCCGTTCGATACTGCTGGCTCAGCCGCCCTTTTTTGTCAGCAATCTGAATCCAGCCACCGCTGGGCAGATCCACAGACATTTGCTGCATGAGTTCATCGTTGCTATCAACAAGTTCTGAATCAGTCAGTTGACTTGGGGCCTTGATTTCAATGGTGGGAATATCGTTCTTTTTCTCAACGACCTCGGTTGCGGGTGAGTCGAGCAACAAAATGATGCCACCTAGCGCGACGGCGATCGTGATACCAAGCACGAGCAAGCGTCTTGAGTTAAAGAGAATTGACTGCCGAACAGGTTTCTTTCTTGCTGATGTACCAGCATCATCGAGCAGCGAATTGCGTACCGCCTGATGTTGGGCTTGCCCATGCTCATCCTGAGGTGCATGCATGCTTTTGTGTGAAGGTGTCGGGGGCTTAGGTTGGGTCATTACGCTTTACGGACCTCCATGTCTGCGCAGCCTGCGGTAGCCAAGGCTTCTTCCCATCGATTCATTGACTTCAGCAAATGTTCGATTGCCTCGCGAGCAGCGCCGAAACCACCAGGCGTCTCTGTGACGTACTGGGCCAATGCGCGAAGTTCATCGCAGGCATCGGCAACCGCCATAGGATATCCCACCATCCGTGCCAGTGGGATGTCAGGGAGATCATCGCCCAGCATGGCGACTTGATGCGGTTCGGCACCAATGCTTGCGAGCATCTCTTGGAGAACAGCTGGTTTGTCGTCAACGCCGCCGCGTACGTGTTTCATTCCCAGGTGTTTGAGGCGGTGTTCCGCACTGGCCAGGGGCCTTCCAGAAATCGCAACAACCTCTAGCCCGAGATCTAACCAAAGGCGAATGCCCTGACCATCTCGTATATGAAACGTGCGGAACTCGGTGCCTTCCTGGTCAAGCCAGAGGCGGCCATCGGTAAGCACTCCGTCAATGTCGAGGCAGAGAACTTTGATATCGCTTGGGCTAGGCATGGCATTACTCTCGGTCGCGGGTCGTTGGTGCATGAGTCAGAGCGTTATTCAACGGCGAGAATATCACACGCTCCACCACTATTGAGATCGAAGGTCATTGCCGTTTCCACAGCCTCTCTTACCAGATCTTCAAGTGATCTTGATTGAGACTTAAGTACATGCAATGCCCCTAGCGCAAACTCGGCCCCAGACCCAATGGCATAATACTCATTGAAGCGAGTAATTCCCATATCTGAAGAGATCTTGAAAATGCCCGCTCGATTGGCGATGAGAAAAGACGGGTCAAGATCTGCAAATGGAGTATCACGATTCGCAGCTTGTTCATTGACGAGGGTGTAGCGATCACGCAACGCTTTCCAGAAATCCATAAAGAAGGCAAAGATGGCTGCTTTGCTCGTGAGATCTGGATCATCTTTGTCGGCGAGGTAGTCAATCAGAATATCGTCATAAAGAGCCCAACCCGTACCGCCAAAGACAGAACTACCGAGTCGGAAGCATTTTGTTGAGGCGTTGTTCTCGGGCGGGACGCATTCACTGTCTCCAAAGACGGTAAGTGTATCCGCACCCATGACGGTTCTTCCGTCTCTGTGCATGGCCACAACGATCGACATAAGGTGCTTCCTTTCTGGTTGAAACGTGCTACTCGTTTACAACTTTTAGTGAGATTAAATCTTGTACGTCAACCAGGCCCACGGGGCGGCCTTCGGTGTCAAGCACCGGAATTTCATCGAGCCGTCTTTCGCGAATCAACTGCACTGCATCACGAACAAGATCGGTCACAACGAGATGAGCTGGAGCATGCGTCATCACATCTCGAATTGGTCCATCCAATGCTGCTGGCGAATCGATGACCAAGCGTCGGAGATCACCATCAGTAAAAATACCGGTGAGTTTTCCTGAGCTTTCAACTAAAAGTAAGGCACCAGATCGACGTCCTTTGACAGGACTGGCGCCATCCGTTTCGTCAGGGCGAGCTTGCACCAAGGCCTGGTTGACCGTCATATGATCTTGGATCACCGGCAGATTTTCGCCCACCTTAAATCGGATGGCATCGACGATTGGCCTCAGGCCAACGCCCAGCATGCCACCAGGATGGTGCTTGTGAAAGTCGTCTTCGTTGAAATTACGGCGACGTGATGTCGCTAATGCAAGGGCATCGCCAACGGCCAGCATGGCGGTGGTTGATGCTGTTGGGGCGAGATTGAGCGGACATGCCTCAATGATGTCTCCCAAAGGGAGGTGGGCGCTACAGAGTTTTGCCAGCTTGGTACCGTTGTTGGCTGAGATGCCAATCCTTGGAATGTCATCACTACGCAAAATGGCCGCGAGGTTAACAACCTCCTCAGTGTTGCCTGAGTAGCTCAGCAGGAGGGCAATATCATCGCGTCGTAGTCGGCCTAGATCACCGTGAACCGCTTCTGCAGCGTGAAGCACGTGTGAAGGTAGACCAAGACTCGCAAAGGTCGCCGAAATTTTGGCGCCGATGAGTCCTGATTTTCCGATCCCCGAAACAACAATTCGACCCTTACAATGGTCGATAAGGCCAATGGCTTGGGACCAAGCCTCACGGATCGCGTTCGATGAACTGGCATGTGCAGGATCAAGGCTCTCGGCGACCTGGAGAACGGCATTCGCTTCAGCGCGCATGACGTCAGCGACGAAGCCAGCTTCTGCCTTCTGGCAGTCAGTTGAAGAGACGGTGGTTGGACGAGTGGAATCGGTCATGTTGAGTATGATGGCATCGCAGGGCAGTATGGATCTAGTTACGAAGAACTCAGAGGGCACTCTGAGATGAACAACTACCTAATTGTAGCCCCTCTAGCCCTGGGCGCTTTTTCAGCTATGAGGGCTGAAATGGCCTCTTAAGGGGGTTTAAGTGAGATTTTCCTGGTGCCTGCCAGGAAGGAGCGGTACGGCATGGTTGCAGATGGCTATAGGTTTGAGTTGGAGGCGTTCAATGGGCCATTGGATCTGCTGCTGGAGCTGATTCGCCGAGCTGAGGTCGATATTGTCGACATTCCCATTGCTCAAATAGCTGACCAATACATCGATATCGTCTCACACGCCGAAGCGATCGATATGGATCAGGCGGGGGATTTTCTCGTGATGGCTGCCACTCTGATGGAGATTAAGAGTCGCACCATCGCCCCAACGGTTGCCGATGATGATCTGGATGGCGGTCGCGGGGGGGAGGATGGTCAGTCGGACCGTCAGCGCGTGACGCTGGATCCTCGTGTCGCGCTGGTGCAACAACTGCTCGATTATCAGCGCTTTCGTAGTGCTGCTGAAAAACTTGTGCAGCAGCGTGACGCCTTTGCAAATCAAGAGCCAGTTCGTTGCGTTTGGGATCAATCTGGTAGTCGAGAGGAGGAAGAGGATCTGAACATTGAACTCGATGATGTTCACTTGCTCAGTCTTTCGGAACCCTATCAGACTATTATTTCTGCAATTGACTTTGATCGGCTTGGGGATCATCGAATCGAAATCGATGACACGCCTATCGAGATCTTTGAAGCGGACATTATGG
>CALCOW010000266.1 GCA_937899935.1 uncultured Phycisphaerae bacterium | reverse complement strand
GCTCTTCCGATCTCAAGCGTTGGGTTACTTGATTCGCTGTTGAGCATACCGCCACCACGCAATGAAGCAATACAGTTCGTAAAGTGGCAATTGCGTAACACCGGGCTGGTATTCCCGTTGTACATGCCCCCACCATGAGTAGACCAGCCCCGATCAATTATCAAATTTGCGAAAACCGTTGTTGATGTCTCGAGTGACACGCAGCGCAAAACCTGAACGTCTGCTGTCCCATTGTTATCTGTGTCGCCACTTAATATGGTGAGTGGTTGCCCCGTTGCATCAACTTCACCAATAATGGTGATTGCTTTTCCTAGCGTGTCGACCGGCGCTGCAAGGTGATAATGCCCTGCCTTGACCTTGACAATGTCACCCGGCACTGATGCGTTGACAGCCAATTGAATATCGTTGAACGCACAGCCAACTGGGCAGACCTCAAGTACGGCAGCCGTGCTCAACGTTGAGAACGCGCTGACCGCACCGACGATAAAGAGGGAGTGAATACGACTCATAGAAAAGTCCTTTCTCTGTGGGCCCATAAGGGCCAGCGACTCACAAAAAGCCGCGTAGAGACCAAGGACAATGGGCAATAAATTTGCGATTTTGGTACAGAAAACCACCGCTATCCCTTCTTAGGGAGATGAAAGAGCCAAATGCAGCTTTTTGAAGGACGAGCCCCGAAATCACCATGAGGGCCGATTAAGAATGGCCCTTTGGCCAAGAAAGAGCCGTCTTTTCATATGGAAGATTGAGGGTGCTGCCTATGGCGGATATCCTCAAGGATTGTGACCTTAGGAAAAAGGCACTGAAGACGACAAGGACTTTCATTATGCGATTTCAGCGGCGGCGCATTCGGCCATCAACTTCAAACCTGATCGCACTCCTTGGGTGTCTGGTTCTGACCGCTTGTGATGGCATTGAACGCACTGATCCAGGTAAGAGTACGACCCGATCCGATGCCGTCAATGCTTCAGATTTACCCCCAATTATGCGAGGAACTGTTGGCGAGCAAACACGGATTGTTGGCTATGCCCCAGAGAACGCTCCTGGCTATCAACCGTTGGTCGTTCGCGGTTATGGACTCGTTGTTGGACTCAGCGAAACTGGTTCTCAAGATTCACCAGCTCAAGTCCGCGCTCACATGATTGCAGAGATGTCGCGATTAGGCGTGGGGCAAGCCACGATGGGCCTCGGGCACATCTCTCCAGAAAAGATGTTGGATTCTAAGGATACGGCGGTTGTCTTAGTTGAAGGGGTGATTCCGCAGGCTTCATCGGGGCGACATGATCCCAAGACCCCGCTTGATGGCCCTCAGTATGGAACGCGATTTGATGTCCGTGTCTCAATCTTGCCTGGAAGCTCAACCACGAGCCTCACCGGCGGACGACTTTACACCGCAGAACTTCGACCAGGGCCACTCCGAACGGGCAGCCGTCAAGCTCGGGCGCCAGCACAGGCTCATGGCGATCTCTTCGTAAATCCCTTCATCGATCCGGATGAATCTCGCCGCGGCGGCGGACTGACGGTCGGCACTATTCTCAACGGCGGCGAGGTCCTCACGGACATGCCTTTGAAGCTGATCTTGAACAATCCCAGTCATGCTCGTGCCACCATGATTCGTGATGCCATCAATCGCCGTTTTCCTATGCAGCCTGGGCAGTCAGACCCGACCGCCCGGGGCATCAGCCAATCCGCAATTGAGTTGATCGTACCGCCCTCGTACCGGGACGATTCCGTGCATTTCATTGAATTGGTTCGACATACCACGTTGAGACATAATCAGACTGATCGCGTCGCGGACTCCACCAAACGCTATCTGGTCGCCAATCCTTCGTATACGGATATTGCTGGCTGGCGATGGGAGGCACTTGGCACCCGCTCGGTCCCTGCCGTGCGTGAACTCTACGATCATCCTCAGGAGCCGATTCGGATGGCTGCTCTTCAAACAGGGGCCAAACTCGAAATCCAGGGTGTGGGTTGTTATTTCGGGGCTTTC
>CALCOW010000265.1 GCA_937899935.1 uncultured Phycisphaerae bacterium | reverse complement strand
CCGATGTACGGGCCTGGTTTTCGAGTTCTGATGGCCATGATCCAGAGACGTTCTATGCCTTGCTCGGCAATGAGAATCAAGCGTTACTTGAGGAACAAGGAGGCGCGTGCATTGTGTACACCCACCTCGGGTTGCCGGGATTTCGAGACGAGTCTGGAGGGGTACACCCTCGTCTTGAGCAAGCGCTGACGGGCTTGGCTCAACGCAATGGTTGGTTTGTTCCGGCGGAAGAACTACTGGGTTATCTCGCTGGTGGTGCGGCACCGAGTCGTCTGACCTGGTCCAATCGGATACGCATGCTCTTGCACAAGTGGCTTCGATATTAGCCTTGAGCATCCCTGGCCAAAGCCTTTTGGGGGCTGCAACCATAGGGATTGGCTTGTTGATTCTTGTGCCTTGCCTGAAGAGAGGGGTATACTTGCTATTGATCTCAATCTAGGCCTGTCTTTAGTCCTTGGAGAGCAAACGGAATGAGCGTGAAAGTGTCCGCGCAAGAACCAGATTGGTCGAGGGAAGTGCCTCGTTGTTTCTGGGACCCAAGCCGAAAAATGATTAAAACGATTCGCGACTATCAACGCTTGAAGGCGCGCCCCTCGGCAATCAATAAAATCAGATCAAAATTCACTGTTCTAAGGCATCGGTTTTGGTCTGTTGTTGCAGGCACCGACATTCCACTCAACTGCAACTTGGGTGGAGGTTTGATGTTAGTTCATCCCCAAGGCGTCGTGATCCACGATGATGCAAAAATTGGGCCCAACTGCTTAATACTTCAGCAAGTTACCATCGTCGGGCACGTCGAAATTGGTGGTCATGTCGACATCGGTGCCGGCGCAAAAATCATTCGCAGCGTCAAAATTGGTGACCACGCTCAGATTGGTGCCAACGCCGTCGTAACCAAAGATATCCCAGAATCGGCTATAGCCGTGGGTATCCCTGCCAAAGTCTTGAAAATCGACGACGAAGATTAAAGCCTTTTGACTATCTCGCAGGTGGTGCGGGACCGAGTCGTCTGACCTGGTCCAATCGGATGCGCATACTCTTGCACAAGTGGCTTCGATATTAGCTCGAAGGCCTGTTATCGATCTGAGCTATACATCTTTGGTGGAACCCACCCTCGTTGAGCTGTACTGAGGGAAATTGGGCCTCTCTTGAGAATGAATCATCATGATTGGCTGATTGTGTCTTGAATATAATTCAGGATGGGTTGTATACTTAGCACGACTGTAAAGATAGGCGAGCTAGGTGAACTAGGTAATTGAGGTGTATGTGATTCATTGGCGACAATGGGGGGGCTTACATCGGGCACGGGTGGGTGGTATAGCGATGGTTTCAGCCATCATGCTATCACCTGTTTTGTTTGGACAAGAGATCTCGATCTCAGCAAAACAGTTAGCTGCGCCGCCGCAAGACATTATGAGTGGAAGGCTACGGCTGCCTGATCCAGCATTCACTGGGACCTGGTCTGAGTATGGCATGTTGTCCACGGTGATTGAAGCGGGCAAAGGGTCACGTGATCAGGGAGTCTGCCAGATTCCTCTTGCTGGTGCAGCGGATATCGTCGTCTTGGGCAAAGAGTTGTCTACTTGGAAGATCAATTTAATAGATGGGCAAGGGCAGCGTCACGATCTGTTATCTGCACGCGAGGCGGTCTTGGGTGACGGAGGTCCGCTGGGATCATCGCTTGATGCGCTCCGTGTTTCCTTGGCGGATCTGGTGGGTCCTCAAGTCACTTTAGATTTAACGACAAATTCCCAACAAACGGGTCGTCATGCTGCCGTTGTTTTGGTTGATGACGATGTTCCAGTTGGCATGTACGCTTCTCTGAATCATCACCTTCTACATGTCGGTCAGAAGGTTCAAATTGATACCCAGTTCTACAACACACAGAACACCAATAGTCAAACGGTACGGACTCAAGACCGTCAGAGATTAGATCTTGCCATTGTTGAAAGTTGGGCAGATGTTTGGCATGCGAATGGTCATTACGAACGACTTGATTCCGTAGGCGAAAGTGGAATGTTTTCGCTAGATCTTCGGAGCGCCGGTGATGTGACTGTCATGTTAAGTGTCAGGGCAATTGCTTCGGACGGGCGCGCATTCCTACGAACCACAACACATCTGATACATGTTGAAGAACCCAATGAAAAACTAAGTGGTTTCGCTTCAATGGTGGTCGGAAGTGATGGCGATCTTCAGATCTTGATCGGTGTGGATGGTTCCCGTGAGAAAGTGCTGTTAGCGGCAGAATTATGGTCAACGTCTATCGCAGGTGAGGCCAGTCCTGTTTGCTGGGCTGGAGGCATGACGCCACGAGAGCGGGGTAGTCACGACCAGTCAATACGCCGTTTACGACTTGATCTAGCTTGGCTCTCTGGTTTCGATGGACAGTCAACGCTCTCCTTAAAGAACATCCGGATCCAAGATCCAGACTCACTTGTCCCACTTGATATTCAGGCTGAGATGACACTGGACGTATCTGATGCTGTATGGGAAGTTGCCAGTCGTGTTGATGCTCAAGAAACGCCCACCCGCGAACAACTGATGGGGCAGCCGGGGAAGGTTCGTTTTGCTGGTCATTTTTCAGATCATTCCAGCCGGGCTGTTGGTGGACATAACCTGATGCTTATGCACGGCTATTGCTCTGATGGCATCTCTTTTGAACAATCTGATTATTCAGGGCAGCTACAGATTTTTTGGGATCCCGGTGTCAATCGTACGCATGATCAATTTGCAATAGAAATCTGGAATCAAGGGCTTAGTTCAAAGTCATATGGTTTACTAGGTCATAGTCAAGGGGGAACAGCTGCTTTACACCTCTACACCTATTACTGGAGTGGTGTTGATTGGGCTCAGGGGGAGCGGCTTGTGCAAGCTCTTGGATCACCCTTCCAAGGGACGGCACTTGCCGGTGCAATTGCAGCTCTGGGTGAGGTGTTTGGTATTCAATGTGGCACGAACTTTGACATGACTTATGACGGTGCCGCTTTATGGCTGGCCGGGATACCGACGTGGGCTCGCCAAGAGACGTATACGAGTACCTCATCATTTGTCGATGAGTGGTTTAGCTATGACTATTGTCACATCGCCTCTGATCTACTGCTCAGTGATCCGGATGATGGCGTCGTAGAGAGTTGGTCTGGGCATATTGATGGTGATAATAATCTCGGTCATTTTGAAGGCTGGTGCCATATCGGTGGCATGGTTGAACCACCTGAATGTACAGATCCCAGTCGAAATGCAGATTTCAATGCGAGTGCAGCCCGATGAGGAAGACCGCTCTATCTTTGGCTTTGGCCTATCTCTTGTCGAACTCTCTTTTGGCAGAGACAGGAATTGACTGTGCGTCTCCGGCTGTTTCAATTCCTGATGGCATGGCTTCAGGTGTCTTGCTTGATCTGGCTCCAGTGGCCTGCCGAGAAGATTGCGTTGTCACAGATGTGACCGTGTCGCTTGTGGTTGAACATCCTTGGATAGGGGACTTGGTTGTTACCTTGCAACATCTCGATAGCGGTACTTCAATCGCATTGCTTGATCGACCTGGATCAGAGTTTCTTGGCTTTCCCGGTCCGTATGGTTGCGGTGGCGATGATATAGATGTCACGTTGCTAAAAGACGCGCTGACCAGTGCCCACGAGATTTGCTCAAACACAGAAGTTCCAGTGCTTGCGGGACAAGCTCAACCGATTGAATCTCTGGAGGTTTTCGATGGTCTGAGCGCGGCTTCCGCCTGGCGTCTGACCGTTGCCGATGACAGTATGTACGACGAGGGGCTTCTCAGTTCGGCCTGGATCGAGATTTCTTGGGCATCTGATTGCAACGGCAATGGCAGTGCTGATGATGTTGATATTGCCACTGGCATCAGTGTCGATATGGATAGCAACGGAATACCCGACGAATGTGATTCAGCAGAATGCCCGGCAGATTTCGATGGCAATGGTCATGTTGATGTGGCTGATTTTAGTGCTTTTCTTGTCGCCTTTGGCTCACAGAATGTTGACTTTGATCTTGATGGAAGTGGGGTCGTGGACATTGGTGATTTCAGCATTTTGCTTGTAGCCTTCGGCCTTTCTTGCTCATAGTTCAAAGCTCTCGACCTTGGCGTGTTACACTTCGGGCCCATGACACGCGTTGCGATAGCCAGCCAAGCGGAACTTCCTGCCATTGCAGGTGCTGCCATTGCGGATGCAGGTGGCAACGCTGTTGATTCAGCGCTTGCGGCAGTGTTTGCCTCATGGGTGTGTGAACCTGGTTACACCGCACTTGGGAGCGGGGCCTTTATGACCGTCTGGTCACCGGCAGATGGGGCCGCGCCGGTATGTCTCGATGGTTTTGCTGAGGTTCCAGGTCGAGCGTCGGCTAGCATGAAAGATGCTGGTGGCGAGGTGATCAACATACCCTACGGGGTTGGAGTTCAGACAGGCGTTGGTGCGGCTGCGGTTGCAACTCCTGGCGCCTTGCTGGCTGCTGAGAAACTCTGGCAGCGTTGGGGCAAGATTCCCTGGTCAGTGCTTTTTGAGCCAGCGATTGATTTGGCAAGTGGTGGCTTTGCTATTTCAGAATCAGTGCACACGTACTATGAGGCTGGCGCTTACATTATCTTTTCGCAGACACCTGATGCTCATCGCATTTGTATGAATGAGTCTGGTGACATACATCCGGTGGGAACATTGATCAAGATGCCAGATTTGGCAGCTTCCTTTGAACTCATAGCAGATGAAGGTGCTCAAGCACTGTATGAAGGTGATCTAGGCAAGTTGATTGTTGATTGGATGAAAAACAACGGCGGCTTACTTTCATCTGAAGATCTTTCTATGTACGAGGTCGGTGTTCGGCCTTGCGAGACAACTAAATCGGGTAACTGGCAGCTTGCCACAGCGCCATTGCCTGCCATTGGGGGAGAGGCACTCCGAAGCCTTATTGTTGAACTCAATAAATCACCTCACAGTGAGTTTGACTCCAAAGGGGTTGCCTACTTTGCCCAAGCGATGAAAGACGTCTTCTCAAAACGGGATGCACTGTTATATGGTCGTGGTCAGCCTGGCGCTGATTTGTCTGAAGATCGACCCATTTCAGAATCGAGTTCAACAAGTCATGTTTCTGCAGTCGATTCTGATGGACTCGGTGTTTCCATTACATCATCTTGTGGTTATTCAGCGGGAGTCATTGTGCCTAAGACCGGCATACTGCTTAACAATATGTTGGGTGAACAAGAGTTGAATGCTGATCCATCAAAGCTCAAGCCTGGGACGCGAATAATGTCGAACATGTCACCGGTGGTAGCTCGTTGTGAAGATGGATCTGTGCTTGCTCTTGGCTCTGCAGGCTCTCAGCGAATTGTCAGTTCACTGGCTCGTGTATGGATGGCTCGAGTGCTGGGCGACGGTGACGAGTCACAAGGTATTGATGAGGCGGTTGAGTCGGCTCGCTGTCATATGCGGATGAGAGATGATTTGCCGCTGCTTGTTTACGAGCCCGGAGTTGATGTTTCTGAGGTTCAATGTCAAACCCAAGCCTTTGAATCACGTCACATGTACTTTGGTTGCGTTCAGGCGGCGCAGCGAGGGGTTCAGGGTCAGCTCACGGCCAAAGCTGATCCTCGGCGAGCCGGTGGAGTTGCTGTAGGCGGTTCATAGGACAAAATCTTCAACTCCGATACCATAGGCAGTATGAGCGACGCATCCAAAGATCAGCAGCCTGTGATTGATCATCAGGCAGTTTGTGTTGAGACTATCAATGATGCTGCAGTTTCAATTGAGGCATCCATCCGATCTGATACTGCATCTGAGCATCTCTTTAGCCCGCGCCTCCCAGACCGTGATCGTGTATTACAAATTCTTGATCGTTTTATGTGGCTCATATTTCCTGGGTTCTTCGGACCTCGAAATGTAACCCCTGATGGTCTCCTTGATCATCTTAAAGCAGTCCTTGGTCGGATTGCAGTTGATCTTCAAGCACAGGTTGAAGCGGCATTGCGTTACAAAGATGCGCTGGATGGAAAAAGCGGCA
>CALCOW010000264.1 GCA_937899935.1 uncultured Phycisphaerae bacterium | reverse complement strand
CCAGATGGTGGATTATTGCGTGTACGCCGTGAAGACAATTCAAGAGTCGATGCCTTTTTAGAGGATTATGCTTTTTTGATACATGGACTACTTGCGTTGTATGAAGCGAACGGCGAACGGAAGTGGCTCAACGAGGCAAAATCACTTTCGACAATTGCCCGAGATCGGTTCTGGGATGAAGCAAATGGCGGTTACTTCGATACATTGCCTGAACAAAATGACCTCTTTGTGAGAGCACGTTCGTCATACGATGGGGCGGTACCAAGTGGTAATTCGGTGATGCTGAGCAATCTGCTTGATTTGTATGAGCTGACTAGTGATTCCAGCTATCTCTCTGATGCAGGCGATACGCTCAAATCACTTTCGCCAATGATCAGTCAAAATCCCGTGAGCACGATTGTCGCCACCAGAGGGCTCAATCGTTTTGCAAAAGATTATCCCGATGAAATTGGCCAGCCTTTTATTCTTTCGCCAGGTGATAGCAGTGCGGTACGTATGAAGGTATCGCCATCAAAGATAGAACTCGAACCCGGAGAAACAGACACAGTCACGGTGACACTTCGTATTGCTGAAGGGCACCACATGACGGCCAATATCGCTGGGAATGAATTCGCTATTCCACTCGAAGTCAAACTGGTTGGTGTCGAAGGAGTGACCGCGCAGATTCAATATCCTGCTGGGAAGTCATTTGCTGGACCAGATGGAGTTGTTAATGTCCATAGTGGTACGGTGGTTGTTCCAATCGTCATAACCAGGACGGGATCAATGCGTGGTGCACCAAAGCTTATGGTGACCTACCAGGTGTGTAATGATCAGGTGTGTCTCATGCCAGAAACCAAGCCAGTTCCGGTAGCTATTAAGGCAAAGAATTAGGGGTACACTCTTCTGATGAGTGCGAAAAAAAGAATTCGTCTGATCCTTACTGGCGGAACGATCGAAAAGACGTACGACGAACTATCTGGCGTACTGTCCAATCGGGTCAGTGTATTGGACTACATGCTCAGCCAACTTCAACTCGAGGGTGTTTCTCTCGATCGAGTCAGCCTCATGAACAAGGACAGCCGAGACATGTCTGAAGAGGATCATGAGATGATTGCTCTGGCTGCCATTGAAGCGACAGATTCATATGATGGGGTGGTGGTGCTTCATGGCACCGATCGGCTCTCCCACACTGGTGAGCGGATCGCTGCGGATGCTTCGTTGCTGAAGGCTCCAGTGGTACTGACTGGGGCGATGCGACCCTGGATTCTGCGAAATACTGATGCCCGGCAGAATCTGACCGAGGCCCTTCTCGCTGTCATGCTTCTCGATTCTGGGGTCTACGTGGCGATGCATAACAATGTGCTCCAGTTTCCGGGGGTGATCAAGGACCGAGAACGTGGCCGGTTTGTTCGTAGCACTTGACGAATGGTGCCACATGCCCACAATCGACACATGTTCCTGCTGAGTCGGGCATCCTCACTGGAGGATCCGCACAGATGAGCCAGAAGACTGGAAACTAATATGCCCTCTCCCCAAGACGCTGGCCCAGAAAACCACACTCCCTTTATTCCTGCGAACAAGCGTGTTCTTGAGATCTCTCTCAAGGCACTGATTCTTGGTGTCGTACTTGCCGTCGTTCTTTCAGGTGCCAATGCCTATCTTGGCCTCTTCGCAGGCCTGACCGTGTCGGCGTCCATTCCAGCAGCCATTATTTCAATGGCGCTGTTGAGACTTTTTAAGAATCGTAGTGTTCTGGAAAATAACGTCGTTCAGACGGGTGCTTCTGCAGGTGAATCGATCGCTGCGGGGGTTGTGTTTACTTTTCCTGCTCTTGTTCTGATGGGCGCTTGGACGGACTTTAACTACTGGGAGACCACCATCATCGCCGCCCTCGGTGGCTTGTTGGGTGTCCTCTTTACAGTGCCTTTACGGCGGG
>CALCOW010000263.1 GCA_937899935.1 uncultured Phycisphaerae bacterium | reverse complement strand
TCAATGATGCCAGCAGGACTATCGGTTCGACCTACAACATCCAGACTCCTGAATGGCTGAATCCGGTTGTTCGTAGTCATGTGGCCAATTCATATGGACTCTTCCGAGTCATGACCACCAGGCGACCTGAGTTGGTCATTGAGGGCAGCCAAGATGGTCTGACATGGTCAACCTACCCATTCAAGTGGAAACCAGGAGCACTCGATCGAGCACCTGTCTTTGTTGAACCATACATGCCCAGGCTTGATTGGCAGATGTGGTTTGCAGCAATCTATGTCGAGCAACACCGCATGCCGGGCTGGCTTCCTTCATTCGCAAAGAAACTTGGTGAAGGCAGCCCGGAAGTACTTGCTCTGCTTGAATCAAATCCATTTCCTGATGGTGCCCCAGCTTACCTTCGCTTGATCTTGTACCAATACAACTTCACCGATCAGCAGACCCGTGCAGAAACAGGTGCCTGGTGGACGCGAGATAGAATAATGACCTATCCACTGCTCGGTACTCCTTAAAAGAAGTAAACCTATGAATGGCAATAAGAGTCACGAAACATGTGCAGTTATCTTTGATGTTGATGGTGTGTTAGTAGACTCCTATGACGCCCACCGAATCGCATTCATGCAACTTGCCCAGAAACTTGATACTAAATTTACTGATGAAGATTTCACAAAAAGCTTTGGTCGCACCAGTCGAGACATACTACGAACATGGTTTGATCCTGATATGAGTGATGCGGACATCGCATTGCATGATGGCGAAAAAGAAGCCGCTTATCGAGATATTGTGCGTAAAGAGTTTCCGGCGATGGGTGGCGCGGTTGAACTTATTGATCAGCTACACATGGCTGGCTTTAAACAAGCAATGGGATCTTCAGGCCCACCTGAAAATGTCCAGCTGGCCAATACAAAACTAGATCGTGCGCATGCCTTCGGAGCGCTTGTCACTGGCATGGATGTCACCCATGGCAAGCCCAACCCCGAAGTCTTTCTGATCGCTGCAGACAGGCTTGGCGTCGCACCGGATCACTGCTGTGTCATCGAGGATGCTCCGGCTGGCATTCAGGCAGCACGGGCCGCCGGTATGGCGGCGATTGGATTTGCGAGTCGAGGACGAACACGATCAGAGCTTGAAAGTGCTCATGCTGATCGAGTGGTCGAAGATCTGAGAGAACTTTCGCCGCCACTGATCACAGAACTCATCGAACAAGTACGCGCAAGTACCTAAGTTCCATACATCCCCTACCCCGCCACCTGAACGCCATCCGAAGAACGGCGCCCTTTCTTTTTGATGAGCGAAGCCAGAGGCTTACTGACCCGATCTAAAAAGAAGTTCTTGGCGTTGGTCGCAAAGAAGCTTGATATCGCACGACGTCCAGCCGGTGCCGTTGGACGACACATCGCTTGCGTCCACAACCCCAAACGTATGGTCAACATGGCGCTGGTCATTCCCTGAGCCGCGGCTGGTGCGACCACACCTAAGGCCGGCACCTTGCTCGTCACAAGATCTGATGCGTGTTGAGAGAGATCAGCAACAACCACATTAAAGAGCGCTTTGCGAACTAATCGAGTTGTTCCTGCAATACCTGGTCGTACACCATAAACCGAAGCGATGTTTCTCATCATGCGAACATTCCGCCAGAGAACCAAGATGGCATCAATAACAGCCCATGGGGCAAGGCCCGTAATGAGCCCAACACTCACACTCTCCCGCTGAATAATACGATCGACCCGCCGATCAAGCGGCACCAGTAGCGTGCGCTCAATGCGTACATTAAGCGGCGCCACCTTACCCTCGGCTGTTCGCATCTCCTGCTCGCTTCGCTCGAAATGTCCGATGGCAGAGTTGATCTCTGGATCATGTCTGCGGCGAAGTCTCTGGCAGTAGGTCTCAAGCAGGTGTTTTGTGAACGTTGGATTATTGTCGCTCTGGATCGCTTTCTGAAGACGTTCAACACTTCGAAGCTTGACATAGGCGATAACCTCCGACGCGAGTATCCAGGTCAAAGCACCGACCATGCCAATGACCAGCGACAGCGAGATCCAACCGTAGCCAGCGCTCGTTTCGAAGCTTCGTTGTACAAACAGGTGAACCTCGAGAGCCATCCAAAGAATGACGAAACACCCAATACCTAAAAAAAGAACACGAAATGCCAATTGTCGGCCAGTTATTTGCATCTCGTTAATACGTCTCCTCGCCCATCTTTGTTTGGAAGACCTCTTGCCTAGTTTCACATTGAAGAGCCGTTTAAAGCTCAATTCGTGCCTTCACCGGTACAAATAGACCAATATCTGAAAAAGACCTGCAAACTCGAAGAGAAAGGGATCCACCGGCCATCTTGTCCGTAAGGTTTGGCTCTTGGAGAATCAATATGAAATTGCCCCAGTCATTTCTCTGGCGGCTCAACTGGGTGGGTAGCAATGTCTCTGAATGGAGACTCTTCAACTCGCCAAGAGCTCGTCGCCTTGCTGCCCAGCGTGTCATCATCGAGCGTGGATGGCTTGGTGTACTGGCAGCAAGTTTGATCGCCAGTGTGTTACCAGTAGCCATGGTTCTCCTCTATCTCGGCATACTTCAAAATGTTGCAGTGCCACTGTCGCTTGGTTACGCCCTGACCGTTCCACTCGCCTTCATACTGCTGCGCAGGCAGATGCGGCGATCCTTGCGTCGAGAACATGGCCAAATGCAAATACAACCATGTTGGGAATGTGGCCAAATTGTGGCGCTTTACGAGCTCAAAAACCACATCTGCAAGCCGCAAACAATTCAGCCTCTCAAGCGTTCGGCCTGATTTGACAAGTGATCAGTAACAGGCGATCTTCCTGTACTCGTACTTAGCAGCAAATCCCTCACAGGATCTTGTCACGTATGCGTCTTTATCTCAATGCAGCAGATAGTCAAAGCCCAACCGAAGTTTCACTGGACCTTGAGATTCGAGTTCCAGAGCGCGATACCCCACCAAATGGCTTTCCAGCTGTTTTGTATTGCCCGGGCTTACGCGGCAATCCAGAGATCTTGAATTCGGCCATCATTGAGCACTTCTCTCGTCATGGCTACGTGAGCGGTGTCATCAGATACAAAGAAATACAACCCAATACACCAGAGCACTCGTGGGTCCGGCCACTTGATCGCGTTCATGAGGCGGTTCGATCGATCGGTGTAATGTCTTCCAGAGATGACGTTGATGCGAACAGAATCGGAATATATGGCCTCAGCTATGGTGGCCCTGTGGCAATCTGCGCTGCATCACTCGCAGTAAATATTCGTGCGGCAGTAAGCGTTGCAGGTCCCGGCAATGGCTGGAGAATGATGCGTACCATGCGCTCCCGGGCTGAGTGGAGTATTTTCGTAGCTCGGT
>CALCOW010000262.1 GCA_937899935.1 uncultured Phycisphaerae bacterium | reverse complement strand
AACACCTTGCCGTCCTCGTCGAAGAGAACCCACCTCGTGTGGTAGGTGCCTGCTCCTGCGGGGAAGCTGCGCTCCTCAATCTTCATCCTTCTCCTCCTAGCTCACGCTCAGGGATATAGGTAAGGGTGCGGCCAACAACTGAGCCTGCTGACTGCCACCCGTCTGTTTCGTGCCAGCAACACAGCCCCACTCGAACGTCATCGTCCGTAAGGATGTCGTGGCCTGCTTCTATTAGGTCGTCGCATCGTCCGCAAAGGAAGGCGACATCGCCAGCTTCAAGATGCATTGGACATTCCTTTAATTGCTGCTTTGACGCGTTCGTCCAGTAGCTCCATGAACCAGTCGTTGTGCTCACCAATAAGGCAATCGATTTCGAATACCACACGCTCCCTGATGGCCTCTGAGAGGGCTTCTGAGAGCTTCTCTTCGACCGTCTTATGCTTCGTCAATATGTGAGAGCCATCAGCTACCCAACCTTCAAGCGAATCGTCGTTCGGATTTATCCAGCCTTCTGCTTCGAGCTTCTCTTTGCAGCAATCCCACCCAACATTGATCTCGTCTTTGTCTTTGTGAAGCCACAAATCCTCATCGGCAGGAACTGTCTCGCCGCACTCTTCGCACTCACGGTCAAAGGTGCCGTCATAAAACGAATTCATGCCGTCACCTCTTCCCGTGCCGCATCCATGTACTCGACACACTCTTCAACGCTGATCGGCTCATCCGTTTTCCAGTCGATCTTGAACAAATGTCTGGTGTGAACCAAAAAGTTTTCAAAGTACTCAGGCACCTCGGTTGCGTTCTGACCGTCCGAGCCAGTGACGAGCATCGGCCCTACATATGTTTGAGCAGGTACATTGGGATCGCCCAACGTAACTGCGAGCACCGTTGCCGTAGCGTTCCGCACAGGATTGCGAACGAGTGCGCCTTCCTCGTTGACCCAAACGTCAATGTCATCGACTTGACGTAACCCGCTGATCCGTTCGATTCTGCCTCGCACCAGCGCCTGCATGTAATCAAGCACACCGCCTTCTGTCAGGGTGCTGGGCTCTTTGACTTTGTAGCCAGTGCCATCTTGATCCACGACTATCCAAATAGGGGTACTCATGCCCACACCTCCACATGCATGTAGCCACCATTGGCAAGCATCCGATAGTTGGCACCTTCGAAAGATCCCGTGGCCTCCCAAGCACCATCGACGAACTCGACGCCCTCAATCATTGAGCAAGCAGTCGAAGCTAAATAGTCGATGGCAGGAACTAACAAATCTCGATCAGCCGCATCGTCGAAGGCCCAGCCTTGACGATTCGGCACAACGTCCGAGCATCGTTCATTGAAATCAGCTATCCAACGAGCGCCGTAAGCGACCTTCGCTGTAGCTGGTGCCCACTCTCGTCGATAGCGGTTGTCTGTCTTATGAATAGACCTGTTCAAATCACACAGGTTGTTGTCTTTGCAGTCATACGTTGCTGCTGTCATTGAAACCTCCTACAGTTCCTCGCCAACCATCATAGCACAGTGTCTCGCTATGTCTCGTTACACTGTGTAAATTTATTTCACCACCCAATCTTGCGGCCCCCAATCTTCTGACCAATCGCCCCCCAATCTGACAGCATTGAAGCCCCCCAATCTTGCTGTTTCCTGTACTCGCCACAATCCAACAGAGATCGACAGTGGCCTTGCGTACAAGCTCGGGAATCTGCACCCGTTGACGGCGTGACATCGTGGCACACTGTCCAGCGCGCACCGTTCACCGCTCCGCATAGGAGAGCGCAGGAGAGCAACGCAGGCGCGCCGCTATAGAGATACCCCCGAGTACAAAAGCAGCCGTTACAGGGCCGCACAATCGGAGCCCAGCTAGAAATTTTCAAGCTGGACAACGCAAAAGGACCGCCCAGAAGGGCGGCCCTTTCACTTTCTTATCTGTTGGAGGTCTAAGGCTCTATAAAGCTGAGAACGCAAAAGAGAGCGGCGGTGATGATACAAACGGCGGCGATCATTAGCATGACCTCCAGACGATCACGCCGCCGCCGTTATGGTCTGCGATGCGATGCCAGTTGTAATAGTGGCCCAGTTCACGTTCCGCATATTCGAGGTCGAGCGGATACCACATAGAAAGCCCCGAGGCTTCATGGTCATCTCACTCCTTCTGGGAAACTGTCGCTTCGAAGTAATGCAGAACCCAATCTGAAAAGGTGTCGTGGACACCTTCTGAGAACTCTTCGAACGCCTCGCGAATATCGGTGTCGCCCTCCTCTATATCGTGGAAATACAGCCGAGATTCCACAACCGCGACAACCGCCTCCACTGGCAGGTTGAAATCCTGCGCAACCTCCACAACCTGACAGAGTGCAGCCGCCTCCCAAGGCTGCCACGAATAGCGCCCTACGTTGTCAAGGTCTGCCCACTCGAATTCCTCCGCATTGCAGAACGGGACGTGATCAAGTCCCTCCTGGGCTCTCTTCAGATCAGCTTGAAATTCTTCAAGGTCTGAAGACACTTCAACCCACTCAAAAGCGAGGCGTCCTTCGCTGTAGCACCCCAGACACTGCACACACACTCGGGGGGCGTTGAGGCGGTGAAAATCATTCTTCCTGTCTTGCCATTGGATAT
>CALCOW010000261.1 GCA_937899935.1 uncultured Phycisphaerae bacterium | reverse complement strand
GGTCTGTTGGCGATCTTTTGACCAACTCTCGATAGAGCGAAATGGCTTGGTCGAACCTGCCCGACTGCAGCAATAGCCAAGCAAGCTGTTGCCTTTGTTCCAATGCAAGATCCTTTTGCGTCGTAGCAACGTTGTAGACGTATTCGATCAGTCGTTGATAGGGCGCCATTGGCGTCTGTTCACTAAGAAGATCCCTGGCATCCCGTTGCTTGGACAACTGACTGAGAAGCTTAATGGCTTGATCAAGATCTATCTGAGTTAACAACTGCAGTGTACTGAGCGCCTCTTTCATCTCATCAAGATCGAGCTGACACTGCAAAGTAAGCGACAACACCGTAATGTCACGTGGCTGTACTTGATTAATCTCAACAAGTGCCTCTGCACTTCGGCCCAAAGCAAACAGTCGCTTGGCGTTGGCCAAAACAATCTGCCGGCGATACTGACCCATCCCATTGAGGGGCTCTTCCAGATCCTTGAGTTGCTCAATCGCTTCAGCGATCACTTGATCAACTTCTTCGCTGCGAAAGGTTTCATCAACCGCCCCGGCAAGCATTGCTTGTGCGAGTAGATAAGCGCGTTCCTTCGCTTCAGATTCACTGCCAATGGCTTGTGCATAGGTCAGAGCATCTTCATTTCGACCCTCATTAAGGGCGAGTCTAGCTGCCTCAATCCGCCATCTGTCACTGTCAGGTAACCCTTCGTCTTGGAGAGCAACCCGTAGCGCTCGACGATACAGGGATTGAGCCGTGGCATTCTCTGGCTGCTTTGATGCATACGCCAACGCTGATTCAAGGGCGAAGCATAACGAGCGAACGCGTTCCTTATTCAATGGCTCCTGCTGAGCACGCTTGAGTAAGAACTCAATACCGCGCGGCATCTGCTCCCTGGCTAAGGCCAAGCGACCAAGCAACTCAAGAGCCTGGGCGCTATCTTGTATGGCCACCTCATCACGAGCGATCAAGGCAATCAAATCAGACTCAGCTGCTTCAAAGGAGGTTGGGTCTTTGGCAAGTCTCAAGCCACGTGCCAGCAATGCCACAGAGCTCATTGCCTCTGGATCTTGGCGGATCAAGGTTCCTGATATCTGAGCCATCATCAATCGCTCAAGTGCCTGCTGAGCCAGTGTTACATCGCCGACTGCAAAAGCCTGTGTCCGTAAACTTGCATACCCTTGACTTGGATCTCCTTTTTCGACAACACCTATTCGATAAAGCAAATCTGCCAACAGCAGGCGATCCTCATCGGTCTTCGCATATTCAGCTGCCTCTGTTGCTGATTGACGTGCTTCATGTGTTTGGCCAAGTGTTGTTTGAGCAATACTCCTCAGCACAAGTGCTCTGAAGCGACGCTGTGGCTGGCCAAATTCGATCCCCTGTTCACTTCGTTGACTGAGAACTTGCAAACTTTCTTGTGACCGATCAAGTGTAATCAACCCTCGGGCAAGAAATAAACGAGCTTCTTCTGCCCAGTCACCTGATAGTCGAGGCCAAAGTTCCCCGAGCACGGCGACCGCCTCTTCAAGAAGGGCCTGACGATTTGGTGGCTGTTCGACAATTGCATAGGCAATCGCCGCAATGCCCCACATCAACTGTGCTCGCTGCCCAAGATGGAAGTCCAAGAGCGATCGATGTTCTCGCCTCATCTCTACATTGGCACGGAAGTCGCGATGCTGCGCCAAATCAGCAATGACTCGTTGAAGAACCACTCGAGAATACATCGCTGCCTCGTACATGTTTGCCGCAGTAACTAATGCTGCTTGCCGCTGTCTTTCCGTCGGAATACCCAAGAGTGCCGTATCTCCGGCCCTGCCACGATTCCACTCGTATAGGAACATATCCAACGCATGATCAACTGACATCACCGCGATCGGCGCCTGTACCTGCCATTGATTGGATGCTGTTTGAGCAGCCGCATCTTCGATCAGCTGCTGCCTCGCCTTCATCATTTGTTCATAGGCTGCCAGACGCTCCTCATGCGAGCGGTCTGAATCATCTAGCACTTGTTTTGATTGTCTAATCTGATCATTGATTGCTGACCAGCTATCGACCTGCGCATCAATACTCTGACACACCGTAAGCAGACTTAATGTCACTGTGAAGAGCACGTTCTGATAACGCTTGGATCTGACATACGCCGGCCGACTCATGATGATGGACTCTGAAATCGAATGTTGGTATAGCCCGCAAGCACCGGAGCGTTAAATACTTCGATGACATGATCCCAGCGCGCTTGTGGCAGTGGCGCTATAAAAATTGGATGATCAATTTGAAAGATGCCATTTGGATTCGTCTCTGTGATCTTCCGTTCGCGAAGCATCTGCGCCAAAGCCACTGGATCAGAAAGCTCTGGGTAAGGCCCCTCCAATCCAATCACCAGATCATTTACACCTGTACCATTCGATCGGACCAAGATAACCAGTGGCATATCATCCAGCTCAAATGGATCGGCGTTAATCGCGCCAGTTCGCATTGGCAAATCAAGCTTGTAAACCTCTTCCCCCTTTGTGAAATCTGTGGCCACCATGAAATAAACCAGCAACAAGAAAACAACATCAATCATCGCCGTTAGATTGAGACCAATCCGGGTGCTGCGTCGTATTTTTCGCCTCGCAGGTGGAATGATCATGGTGCCGCCTCATTATTAATGATGACCAAATTCAAGCGGACTGGTGTTGCGAGATCCGTCTGATCCATTTCTGCCAGCGCGGTCATCAGTGAAGATACATAGCGATATCGTGTCGCTCGATCTGCGCGTAAAC
>CALCOW010000260.1 GCA_937899935.1 uncultured Phycisphaerae bacterium | reverse complement strand
CCCAAGAGCACCCACACAATCGAAAGTATGACCAGCCCCCATGCCAACTGCACCAGTTTCATAGGGATAATGAAAAATAACAGGACCGTTAATCTCGGTGCTAAGAAAGCACCGGCCATTATGACGCCAAAGACACCCGCAGAGGCTCCAATGAGCGGTGTCCCCGTCGAGTAAAACAAAAGCCCTGGCACCTTGAAATTTGGTGCCAACACATCAACGATGTAACCACCTAGGTTGAGGAATAGATACAAGACAGCGCCAAAAATACCGCACAGTAGATAGAACGCTAAATAACGTTTGCCGCCAAGATAAGACTCAACAATCGAGCCAAAGAAGAAAAGGCCGATCATGTTAAAGATGAGATGGGTGAAGTCGAAGTGCAAGAACTGAAAGCCGATAAAGCGCCAAAACTCAGCGCCTAAAAAACCTCGGCTTGTCGAAAAGTGTCCCCACTCCATAAGTGGATTAACTTTGTAAGGCCCAATGAGCATCTCGTAGCCAATGATTTGGCGGGTCACACGCTCCACAATCTCATAACCATAGCCCTTACGTCCTTCCAGTTTAACTGGGACATCGAGCGTTTCATAATCGACCTGGGACAGATCGGGTACGCCTTCGCGCAACAGTATTTCACCAGTCTTTACGTGACGCATAACGCCGGCGCTCTGTAAGCCCTGGCCAATAAAAAAGATCGCGACACAAATAATGATCAACCAGGTATTGACCGAGCGAAATGGCGACGACGGCCCCGTCAGTCCCACAGCCGCAACCCGGCCAGGCCTTGAGGCTCCGCTTCGCACATAATCTCGATCGTAGATACCCATAGGTCGACAAATTGCCTCTCAGATGAACCTTACTTTTCTGGGCCGCATTCTACGTTCCAGACTGTTAAGTGACTTTTGGCCCGTAGCACAAAGTCCTACTCACTAAGCCGCCGGCGTTTTGTATCTTGTTTGAGCAATCGCTGCTCTCTGGCATTCAAAGAATGCAGCCCTTCTTTGGCAATTTTGTCGAGAATCGCATCAATACGTTGATCGCGGTCTTTTTCCCGCCTGTGGGCCTTCTGCTGCTGAGCAACCACCTGCTGCTGTTTCCGTTCGGCTCTCCGATCGACCTGTTGTTCATAACCGAGATTGAGCATGGTCTCATCAGCCATCTCAAGTTGCTTGAGCGTCTGCCAACTCGTGAGTCCACAGAACACCGCAATAATAATCACCGTCCAACCACCGATATCGATAAACACCACGCCAAACAGCCCCAGAGCGATTGCTGCAACGACCCCTGTTCTCATGGCCAGGCGTTTGGCACGAAGCATGGGCATGCGCCGCTCTAAGAACAGTTCAAGCAGGCGTCCTCCGTCAAGCGGGTAAGCCGGTATCAAATTGAAGACCAGCAACATTAAGCTCACAAGATTGATTAGGTACAAACCGACATGTGCCCATGAAAGGCTCACCATCTGAACTAGCCCTTGACCAGAAAATGGATTGGGCAATGCAACGCCCCACCACTGGCCAGTCATAAGGCCGAGCACGGGTATGGTCACCAAACAGAGAGCAACATTGACCAACGGACCCGCAAGCACGGTCCAAAAGCGACTCGACCAATGATCAGCAGGCATACAGGTGGCCAGTCCTCCCAGTGGCCACATCAGGATGTCATCGGCATCGCCACCGGTTAAACGACTTCCTGCACAGTGTCCAAACTCATGCGCCAGTACAACCAGAAAGAGACACGCCAAGAGTCCAAGTGTGATACCTGTCCCCACGCCAAAGCCACTTTGAATGAGCGATCGAATAATCTCTAGAACGATATAAATAATGAAGATGAGATGGAGGCGTATACGAATGCCGGCAATTGAACCGATGCCCAGTGCCCAACTCCAGATATCGTTAAATCTTGGTGCCGAAGAACGTCCATCTGCCCATTGACGATCTTCCCAACTCACGACGTTGACTCCGCCATTTCAAAACGTTCCAGCAAAAGCAGACCAGAGAGTGTCTTGGCATCACGCACTTGGCCTTCACGGAGCAATTGATCAACCTCAGCTCGTGTCAAAGCAACGACTTCAATATCTTCCCCCGGCTCCAGTGCTGTCGAACCAGGAGTGAGTTCTCGACTCAGAAAGACGTGCATTAACTCGTCAGCAAATCCTGGAGAAGTGTAAAACGTACTGAGCTCATGCCACTGCTTGGCTTGATAACCAGTCTCTTCAGCCAACTCTCGCTTGGCAGTGGCCAGCGGTGCCTCTCCGGGTTCAAGCTTTCCAGCTGGAAACTCCCAGAGACGCAGATCAGGTGCGATCCGATAGTTCCGAATCAATACCAGCCGGCCATCATCCAACTGTGGCACAATCATCACCGCCCCGGGGTGTCGCACCATCTCACGACGCACCGCTCTGCCCTGCTGATCAGACCAGGTCGCCACCTCGACGGAAAAGAGCGCCCCATCAAAGGGGCGCTCAATATGTTTGCCTTGAGACATCGCCATCATCATAGGCACCAAGGGCTAAACAGTGAGCGCAGCCATGATCACCACGCCCAGCGCGGCCATGAAAAAACGCTCGTCCGATGTCGCTTTAGCCTGCGACCACAATGATGTCGACACGCCTTGATTTGGCCTTCGAGCCTTTGCCGCGATGTGGGCCATAGCTCTCAATACCAATGCGATCTGCCGGCACGCCTCTAGAGATCAGGTATTCGCTAACCGCAAACCCGCGCTCAAAGCCCAAGTGCCAGTTGGTCTTGTGGCCACTCTTGCGGATTGGATCGGAGTCCGTATGCCCCGCAATCAGCACGTATTGGCCACTGTAATCAGCCTTAAGCAATGAGGCGACCTGATCCAGCGAACGTTTTGCGGCCGCTTTCAGGCGTGTGCTACCTGAATCAAACAGCAGGTCTGATGCAATCGACGCGGTGATCTGTTTGTCCGTCACCTGTGTCGTCACACCAGGAATCGAGTCAAACGGATTCGCTCCCGCCTGAGGCTCGTTTGACTGCTTGAGGCCTCGTAGTTCTTCTCGCAACTCAGCGACTTCTTGTCGGTGGGCTGCATTCTCATCTTTGAGCGCTGTACGAAGTGTGTTGACTTCGTCCATCAAGAGCGCTTTCTCATCAGTTTTGTCTTGATCGCAACCGGTCAGTGCCGCAGCACCAGCAATCATTAGACATCCCAACGTGGTTCTCCATGACATCCGCATGCGGTCATATCCTTATTTTGCCGCCTTTGAAAAAGTAACTAGATCACTCCATCGACCTAGCTGCTAGAGATAACTGCCTCCAACCCCACTCCTGTCATTACACGCCCCATATCGAATCTATCCTGAATTTGTTTCTGGCCCAACCCCTTGGCGATCGGTGGGCGAACCAGTTCCGCTTTCGGATAGGGCACGGTCGGAAACATGACTGCCCAGCCCCGCTCAATTGGCCCACGGCAGATGATCACCACGAGTGTGGCAACCGCTAGATGTGGTCCATAAGGCAACTCTCGACGCGGCCTTTTAAACACACCTGCTATCCCCATCGACGCAGCGGCCCACAAGATGCCAGAAAACGGTGCGAGAAAGAAAACCAGTATGGGATCGAACCAACCGAGGACCGCGCCGACGGCCGCCAGTAGATGCACATCACCAAGCCCTATCGCCTCACGACCAAAGGCCAGTGTCCCGAGAATCCGTAAGCCCCAAATCACCCCTCCGCCGACCAGATAGCCCAAAATCGACCCTCCCACTGACTGGAAAAACAGTGGCGGTGGTGGTGCCTGGCTGAGCGTAAGCCCCACCACCAGGCCAATGGCCAAGCCAACGATCACTGGGCATAAATACAGGGCCTCCACACCCATCTCGCGCCGAGCGAAGGGATAGTCACCCAGCGTATCGCCCTCTTTTACAAATTCGTGGTAGTCCATGAAGCTGTACTTCGTGACCCCGAGACGAAGCAAGCACCACGCAATGATGACGCCAAGGCCACCACCCAGGGCGATGGCAAACCAGAGCCAGTCAACGCCAGGGAGTGACCACTGACTCACACTGTGCAGATTTCTGGCCGTTGCGGGCTGTACCGCTGCCGCGAGTAAGCCTGTGGCAGTGATAAACAATGGAATCTGGATTGGAATCGTATACGTCCGAGCGTCGATCACGGTCATCGCGATCAGGCCACTAATAAGAAATGCAATAGCGAGGAAAGCTGGCCACGCACGGTAGAACTGATTGTAATTCCACCAAGGGCCACCAATCTCGCCAAGAAACGGAACTGATGGACGGACTGTGAAAAAGGCCACATAAAGAGCCAGAAAAAGCAACGCCAAACAGAGTTCAACCATTGGATAGACCGGGCTGATCTTCACCCCGCACGTACGGCAACGGCCTCGCACGACGAACCATCCTAATATTGGAAGGTTCTCGCGAAAGAACCTGAGATGAACCCCACAGATGGGGCACCGGCTTGAAGGCGTGGTCAATGTCAATCCAAGAGGGAGGCGGTAGATCACAACGTTGAGAAAACTACCGACACAGGCGCCAAGCAAAAATACAAAGATCGCCCCAGGAAGGAACATCAACAGTGAAGTTCCAGTTGAATAAGCGATCACGAGATATTGCACTCTTTCAAAACAGTTTGCGGGTTGGGATCAGTCAACCCTTGTTCACTTTTTTGCCGATGCTTCACCACTATCAGAGGCCTCAGGCGCCACTTGCTGCAAGCTCTGTTGGGCCTTATCAAGGACCGCCTGGCATCGAACAATAAGTGCCTCTCCACGCCGATGCGCTTCGAGGCTCTCTTCAAGTCCTACTTGACCGCCTTCAATACGTTCAATGATGACCTCAAGCTCTTCAACGGCTTGCTCAAAAGAAAGAGAGGAAGGCGCCTTAAGTTTGCCCGCCTTCTTTTTGGATGCGGGCTTTCCAGTGCTGCCCATGCCACCATTCCTTGTTCAATCGTCTCTGAATTTGGGGACCAACCTCGACCTCAACAAGACGAAGCCGATCAGACCTTACTGGGATCTGCCAAACAGGTCCATCTGTGGGGCCTTCTGATCTTCTCCTTGCTTTTTGGCAGGCAAACCTGATGGCTGATCATTCGGCGTGGTTTGCTCCACACGAGAAACCACTTTCCCTTCAGCCAGTCGCGTTGTAAGCACGTCGCCGGCCTTGAGCACCGCACTGTTTTTTACGACCCGGCCCTGCTCGTCTTCAGTCAGCGAGTACCCCCGTGACAAGACGCGGTTGGGGGAAAGTGCTGCGAGTCGTCCAGCAGCATTTTCCAGGCGATGGTGATTGTTCAGCACCTGCCCCTGAATCGCTTGCCGCAGACGAATGATGTCCGTGGCAACCCGACCCTGATGTTGGGCCATCTGCGCCATTGGCGAGATCTGGGCCAAGCTTGCTCGGCATGCATCAAGTCTTCTCTGAAAAACAGCCAACTGGAGATGACTTGCTTGATTCAAGCGACTTTCAAACAAAGCCAGTCGCCCACGTAATGGGCCGAGTTGCCCGCCAGGATCTCGAAAAAAAGCATGGCGACTGATCGCCGCCAGTCGCTGCTGGCTGCGTTCAAGCTGTTGGGCAATCAGACGACGAAGGCGTTGTGCATTGAAGTGTAGTTGCTGTTGAAAAGTCTCACGCTCTGGCACCATCAACATCGCTGCCTGTGTTGGTGTGGCAGCACGTACATCGGCAACGAGTTCAATAATAGTGGTGTCTGACTCATGCCCGATTGCTGCAATCAAAGGTAACTGGCACTTAAAAACAGCATCAGCAACTTCCCGCTCATTGAACGCCCACAAATCTTCAACAGAGCCACCGCCGCGCGTTACTAAAATTCCGTCTAGCCCGCGCTCTTCGGCTTGGTCATCCATTTGCTTAATCGCCGCCGCGATCAGCGGCGCCGCAGAAGGTCCTTGTACCGGAACATCAACGATTAATAATTCAACACCTACAAATCGTTTGGCCGCGGTTGCAATCACATCTTGAGCAGCAGCACTACCGGCACGCGTGATGACCGCAATTTTTTTGGGAAAG
>CALCOW010000259.1 GCA_937899935.1 uncultured Phycisphaerae bacterium | reverse complement strand
ATCGGGGAAATGCATCGTACGAGGCAGTTTGATATCGAGAAGACCCAGTTCTGCATGCCACGTTTCGCGAAGCTGGTTTTCCAACTTAGTCGGGCGTAAGACCTGCCAGAAGTCCTCGAAAGACAACTCTTGGCTTTCAGATCGCTCAGATCCGCCTCGGAGTGACTGATTCCACAGGATGTCCTGATAGGTCTCAGTGATGATCATTTTCGGTTTCTTGCCAACGACATACCGACGGTGTAGCTGGACCTCCTCCAGTCCCCCGACATGATCTGCATGACTGTGAGTAATGAGAAAATTATCAACTTGCTCGATTCCCATACCGAGTTGGTAGAGGGCTTGACTGCATTTCGTACCGCAATCAATCAACAGATGCTGATTGCCTTTGATGACGAGTATATTGGTCTGATTGAGCGTCTTTGCAAACGCCGCACCTGTCCCAATAAAAAAGAGCGATAGAAATCCATCGTTGGTCAGACACACGCGATCCTGCGGCGCCGGTGAAACGTGCATGTTGTCTAAATTGTCGGGGAAAACTGGCGCCATATGTCTAACCTTCTGAATTAAGAGAATTCTCTCGGGTTTGGCAACGGGTTGTTGTGATCAGTGTCACAAAAAACAAGTTCACCGCTAAAGGCCGGTCGATCTGCTGTGCAACGCGGCATAAACGGTGTTTTACAAGTTATCGATGGACACCAACATCGATCCTAACAGTCGTAGTATCTACTTTGTTTTGGAAGTTGTTGTGGTACGGCCCTTTTTTGTGAGCAATGTGCGCGTTGCTGTTATCGGACGCCCCGCAGCAAGATGATGAGCCAATCTGTGAAAGTTGTACAGGCGAAATGCCGCCGGTGTTTCAGGCTAAAGGGAGGTAGCGACGTTAGTGTACTGTTGATGGGTATGAGATGGTGAAGGATTTAGCGCATCTTCCGATCATCAATAGGTGTTCCAAGTGTCATGGGGCATGGCGAGAGGTAGGAGAACTTGAGCGTATCAAGCGTGGTGTTGAGGTGGAGGTGCTGGTTCCCATGTCTTCGGGTCCGTCTATGCAAGTCCGCTAGATGGTCTGTGAAAGGCTAATCCATCCATGTTAGCGTGTCGCCAAGACGAATCTCGCCAGGGGTGATCACGTCGGCATAGATGCCGAGCTCATGTCTGCACTCACGAACCAGTGTACGCATGATACTGGTATCACGCGGTAAGTCAGCGAAACCATGGGTCGTCATCACGCAGCGCGGACAAGGAACGGTGAGTTGTAACTC
>CALCOW010000258.1 GCA_937899935.1 uncultured Phycisphaerae bacterium | reverse complement strand
GCTCATGCAATCTCAAATGAGAGCCCCTCGGTAGCGATCAAGGCCTCTGATTCTGGAAGCGAATGCCCTGCGGGGGCCAAAAGTCCGCCCTGAGGAGGACCAGCGTTGGCATGAAACTGGCCTTATCGCTACCTTTTGGTGCTATGACAACTGCCACCCTCAAACGTACTCCTTTTCACAAGTACCACTTGGAACACAAAGCCAAGATGGTTGATTTTGCTGGCTGGGACATGCCGCTGCTCTATAGCTCGATTATTGACGAGCATAAGCATGTGCGGACCAGTGGCGGCCTCTTTGATGTCTCCCATATGGGCAGGATTCGATTTAAGGGCAAAGATGCCCGTCGTTTTCTGGATCGTGTGTGTACGCGACAGATTCTGGGTATGCAGGATGGACAAGCTCGGTATTCAATTATCTGTAATGAAGATGGTGGTTGTCGAGATGATGTCTTGGTCTACAGACTGTCTGACTTTGAGTACCTCATGGTTTGCAATGCTTCTAATAGAGAAAAGCTTGTAGAACATTTTGCAAATGAACGTGGTGATCTTGTCTTCAAGATGAAAGACGAAACACTTAGTACTGCGATGGTGGCCATTCAAGGTCCTAAGGTCATGGATGTGATTGGCCAGTTCTCAAGAGAAGTGCCGACCCTGAAGAGATACCGCTTCACTCAAAAGCAATTACTGCTTTTCAAAATGCTCTTCTCTCGTACGGGATACACAGGCGAAGATGGTGTTGAAGTCATTATGCCCGCGAAGATGGCCAGCAAGGCGGTTGATCTTCTGATGATGAAACTCGGCGGCAAGTACGACATCGTGCGACCCACCGGACTGGCCGCGAGAGATTCGCTGCGACTCGAAGCTGGCATGGCTCTATACGGCCACGAGATCACTGAAGAAATTGACCCACTCTCAGCTGGCTTGGATTTTGCCATCAAGCTTGATAAGGGTGAGGCTGATCCAGATGGTGTGCGTTTCATTGGGCAAGATGCCCTCCAACGCATCGCCTCAGAAGGCTTGGCACGCAAACTCAAAGGACTTGTGCTAGAAGGTCGCCGCAGCGCACGCCAGGGTATGCCAGTGATGCACGAAGGGAAGCCTGTCGGCGAAGTGACCAGCGGCTGCCTAAGTCCAACATTAGATAAATCGATCGCTATGGCTTTCGTACCCACGGCTCTTGCCACCGAAGGTACAGAGGTATCTGTTGATCTGGGGCGAACGACCGTTAATGCACAGGTCGTCGATCTGCCGTTCTACAAGCGTTCAGAGTAAAACAAGGGCCATCCAGAGACGATGCTGGATCACCCAGCCTTTGAGCGGACGTTGATCATCGCCTCTGCTGCTGGATCGACGATTTTGCGGAAGAAGCGGCTCGGCCGATCTGACGAACACGCTCGCGGGTTAAGCCAACACGCTTGCCAATTTCTTTTAGGGTCAGCGGCTGCTGCCCTTCGAGACCAAAACGCAACCGTAAGACCCGTGCGTCTCTTTCATCAATGCTGTCAATAAGCCTGCGAAGGGTCTGATACTCCTCGGTGCGAGAAATACGCTCGTCTGGTGCAATTGAGTCGCTGTCTGGTACCAGTTCAGCAAAGTCCATGACTTCACCGTTCTCATTGCGCGGAGCCTGTGCCGAAGATCGGAATGCCTTCATAGCACGACGAATAATGTGGGCTTTCTTAAGTGGCAAGTCCATGGCGACTGCCATCTCATGCGTACTTGGGGTTCGATTGAACTCCTCGCGCAAACGAGCGGCCATCTGCTTCCATTTTGAAATCAGTTCAACCATATAGGCAGGAATGTGGATTGGCTGCACCGCATTGATCAGCGTGCGTTTAATAGACTGCTTGATCCACCAAGAGCCATAGGTTGAAAAGCGGGCACCCTGAGCCGGATCAAATCCTTCAACGGCTCGTATCAACCCAATGTTCCCTTCCTCGATGAGATCAGCCAGAGGAAGTCCTCGATTGGTGTAGTGCTTCCCAATAGAAACAACTAACCTGAGATTTGCTTTGATCATCCGCTCTTTCGCTGCATGATCATTGTCGTTAATGATTCGCCAACCAAGTTCTTTCTCTTCAGCTGCAGTCAGAAGCTCAACTTCGTTGATCTGATGCAGATAGAGTTGAAGATCGCTATGCAATACAGCCTCTCGCATTTTCATCCTTCCTCTAGGCGGTCGAAGATATGAACGGTCTGAATCCTTTGATTCCTCTCTACCAGAGCGCTAATCGACCCCGACCCCTTCGCCGGCTCGCATCCAATAGTTCTCTCCGCCGCATTCATCCCTGTGGATCCCTCAAAAACTTGCTATTTCACTGAATATCCATTTGCTGGCCAAGAAGGCTGATCAACCTGATCTAACCATCCTCCAGCCCCACCTGAACTGAGAACCCTTCAGTGGGTCTCTCTGTGACCTACAATCGACGGGCTCCTCACCACTCTTGACCACGTTTGGGACATCAAGAAGGGCATTTAGCCCGCATCACCGGCGTGATTGAACATATTCCACTTTCTGGGCGCTCTCCAACGCCCGATATCTCTTTTCTGGAGATCCGACGTGGCCAATGATGACATCAGCCATCTACTGAAACACTGGGCTTTCGAACCGGGAGGCATCAATGCCCGGATTCTTCATGTGGAAGGTGTCAGCTCCAAGCTGCAAATTCGATTGGAATTGGGACTGCTTCAATTGGAAGTTGAAGGGCGGCCTGACGGCAAGACCCCGCTGGGCGCCAACACACTCTTGGAACACCACCAGCGCCGTCTAACCAAAGATCCTGAAGGCAATGCCCCTCGCCTGACCAATCAGGAATGTCGCGAGTTGCGTGAGGAAGCCGTGCAATTTCACCACCGTTATGTTGCCCTTTTTGCACTCGGTGAATTTTCCGCTGTGGTCCGAGACACCTCACACAATCTGATGATCTTTGATCTCTGTCTTAAACGCGGTTCGAATGAGCAAGATCGAAGCATGCTCGAGGTCTACCGCCCTGGTGTGATCACCGTACGTGCTCGTGCTGCCGCAGAACTTTGCATGCAAGCCGGAAGCCCAAAAGATGCAATGAGTGCAATCAACGCCGGATTACAAGAACTGGAAGAGACCTTTGAGCAACAGGGGAACGCTGAGGCATTTGATCAATCAAATGAGGTTCAACTTTTATTGGGCATGCGGGATCTACTCACACCAAAACTACCGGCCAGCCAGCGTATTGAGCTCGAAGACCGGCTTCAATCAGCGCTGGCTGCAGAGAACTATGAGCTTGCTGCGATCTTGCGCGATGAATTACGCCAAATGAAGAGCTAGCTTTCCAACACTCACTAGCACCGTACACCAGGCACCACTATGGTCGACTGCGATATTGATCTTCCAAGCGATCAAAAGCTTCGGTAAAACCATCACCGCCAAGTTCATCGTCAATCAAACGCAGCTGATTGATCTTTGGAATGATTTGTTGTGTCTTTTTTTGTGCCCGATCGAGTATCTGCAAGGTTCGCAACTGAGACAGCCAAAACAAATTTTGCTCGTCAGGAGTCGGGGGACTTTTAATTGACGATGCAATCTGCTTAAACAAGATCAATGACTCAGACAATTCCGCAATCCTATTATCACGCATAGAAGATCCGCTGAGTCGCCAGAGACTTT
>CALCOW010000257.1 GCA_937899935.1 uncultured Phycisphaerae bacterium | reverse complement strand
GGTTTCAGTATCCTCGGTGCCGCGGGCGGCCAGAATGCCTCTAATTCGGGCGCTGCTATTGGTTCCAGTGAGCGTGGGCGGTGCCACTGGGGCAGCACAGTGAGCCAGGAAGAGGCTCAATAGGGTCAATAGCAGGGGGTAGAAGCGGCCGGTCATAGTGGTCAGGATACTAGCCCGCTACCCGCTTATGCAATTGTCCCTGGCTGGCAGAGGGCTGGGGAGGTACACTTGCCCCTTCCTCTTTCCTGGCTTCAAGATAAGCACTATCCCCTGTGACGGATTGCATGACGATTGACTTGTCTCATGTCCACACCACCGCGGCACAGGCCGATGTGGTTCCCATACTCGATTTTGGAAGTCAGTATGCGCAGTTGATTGCCCGAAGGGTGCGAGAAGCTGGTGCTTATAGCTTGCTGGTGGCACCTGACACGCCAATCGATGTCCTCGCTCAGTTGAAACCGAAGGGCATTATTCTCTCAGGAGGCCCTTCAAGCGTGTCTGCTGCGGATGCACCAGTTTGCGATGCCAAGATCTTTGATCTTGGTGTTCCAATCTTGGGTATCTGTTACGGCATGCAACTGGCCTGTGAGTTGTTGGGGGGGCGCGTTGATGCGGCGGATGCTCGTGAATATGGCAGGGCACGTCTTGAAGTCACCCACAAAGGGGGATTGTTAGCAGGTCTACCAGAGAAGACAACCGTGTGGATGAGCCACGGTGATCAAGTGCAGCACTTGGACAAAGAATTTGATCGATTGGCGAGCACAGACACTTGCCAATATGCGGCAGTGCAGCACAAGTCATTGCCGCTTTTTGGTCTTCAATTTCATCCTGAAGTGACGCACACTCCACATGGAATTCAAATTTTCCGAAACTTCCTTTATGAGATTTGTGGTTGTCGTAGTTCTTGGAAGATGAGTAACTTTGTCGAGTCCGCTTGCGAACAAGTGCGACAACAAGTTGGTGATGGTCACGTCATCTGTGGCCTTAGTGGTGGGGTTGATTCTTCAGTCGTTGCGGCGCTCTTGGCTCGAGCACTTGATGACAAACTGACATGTATCTTTGTCGACAACGGTCTTCTCAGAAAGAACGAGCGAGCGCTGGTCGAGTCAACATTTCGGGATCATTTCAATATTGATTTAAAAGTGGTCGATGCAGCGGAGCTGTTTTTGGATGATCTCAAAGGCATCGCCGATCCACAGGAGAAACGACGTCGGATTGGGCATCGCTTTATTGATGTGTTTAAGCGAGAAGCCACCAAGATCCTCGGGCCTGTACCAGGTGACGCGCCTGCCCAAGGCACAAAGGCTCGATTCTTGGCCCAAGGCACCCTGTATCCGGACGTGATTGAGTCTGGGCATGGGCATGCAGGTACGGCGGCTAACATCAAGTTGCACCACAATGTAGGCGGCTTGCCAGAGGATCTTGGTTTTGAACTGATCGAACCACTTCGTGATTTGTTTAAGGATGAGGTACGCAAATTAGGTGAAGTGCTCGGCCTGCCCAGCAGAATCATCTGGCGGCATCCATTCCCAGGTCCAGGTTTGGCCGTGCGCATTATTGGTGACATCACGCCTGAAAGACTGAATTTGCTCCGCGAGTGTGATGAAATCGTTCTTGAGGAAATCATCGCCAATGAACTCTACCGGGCGACTGATCAGGTCTTTGCAGTTCTACTGCCAGTCCAATCGGTTGGGGTGATGGGCGATGGCCGGTCCTATGAGTCTGTGGTGGCGGTGCGTGCGGTTGAGACTCAGGACTTCATGACCGCTGACTGGGCGCGAATCCCTTATGACATCCTGGCGACCATCTCAAATCGGATCATCAATGAAGTGCCAGGCGTCAATCGTGTCGTCTATGACATTTCAAGTAAGCCACCAGCTACGATAGAGTGGGAATAGCTTTAATTTTGTAGAAACCGGATCTGATTGAATTGGGATAGCGTTGGCTGAAGTTAGTAAGAAGAAATGAAAGACTTCACTACGAAAGTTTTGTCCTGTGCAGACATTTTATTTCTTCCATTCATTCTTTTGGCGGCCTTACTACGCAAGCCTAGATAAATGTGCAGAGTGGCGAAGGTGTTCCACGCGACTCGCACAATAACTATGAGTGGTATCGAAAAAGAAGAGGCAAGGCCATCGATGCGTTGCTGCTGGGCCGTCCTAAACGGCCAGCCTGAGACATTGAAGGCACGGCACGATCACCGGCGTGGATTTCTTCCTGAAGGGCCGCGGCGCTTGGGCGAGTTCTTTTTGGTGGTTGATGGCTCAGAGGTCGACCAAGAAGAAGTTTTGTCATCAGATGCTTCGGTGGTCGGCGGGAGGGGGGCTTGTGACCCAGTGTATTGTGCAAAGACCATCCGGCCGACCGCTGTTTGTAAGGTGTTGTTGACATCAACGGTGATGGAACTGCCCACCAGGTCGCCCGCACCCTCAATGACGACCATGGTTCCGTCAGGGAGGTATCCAATGCCTTGCGATGGTTCTTCGCCAACGCGCACCACCGCCAGCTGCATCGTCTGGCCCGGAATAGCTTGTGGGCGCATTGAGTGTGCAAGTGAATTGAGGTTGAGAATGGGAATGCCTTTGATCTCGGCAAGTTTCTCCAGATTAAAGTCAGTGGTACAAATGCGGAACTGTGAACTCGATGCGAGTTCGATCAACTTTCGGTCAACACCGATCACAGCAAAGTCACTTGTATCGACAGACATTTGAATCATCGTTTGTTGCTGTAGTCTTCCAACAACGGCGAGACCGCGACGTCCCTTACTTCGTTTAAGCTGATCGTCAGAGTCCGCCAAGGTCTGAAGTTCAGTGAGAACAAACTCGGGAACCACCAACGGTGCTTCAATCATTCCTGTTAAAACAAGAGGTTCGATTCTTGCATCGATTAGGGCTGATGAATCGAGTAGCAGCGGACGTGAGCCACGCAGTTGCTTAGTAAACTCAATGTACGGGATGACGAGACGGAAGCTATCTTTCGTCGTTAGTACGATTGAAA
>CALCOW010000256.1 GCA_937899935.1 uncultured Phycisphaerae bacterium | reverse complement strand
TATTCTCTCTTCGCCAGATACCAAGGGTGAATGAGAGACCGTCAGGTCTTGGCTTGAAGAGGTACAAAAGCAAGTAACTATGTCTCACGCAGTGTTAAAGAACGTCAGCGTCGTTGGAGCAGGTGGAATTGGTTGCGCCATTGCTCATGCACTGAGAATTGGTGATGTCGATATCACACTGGTCGACACCGATGCAGCAAAAATACATTGGGGCAAATCGCATGGCGTTGGCATTGACGGCCAGTCTTGCGTTCCGGTCAATATTGTTTCATTTGAGCAATGGTCACCGCCATCATCGGAAGATAGTCTCGTGGTGCTTTGTACTAAGTGTTATGACAATCAACTCGTCTTGAGCCGCCTTTCCCAAGAGACTGATGTTGTCCCGATTCAGAATGGCTTTGATCAGCAACTAACAGATCGTGTGAATTATGAGGGCATCGCTTCATTTGTTTCTGAGTGTCAACCTGGTCAAACGCAGACTCGTATCACACGAAAAGGCGAGCTCCATCTCGGTCGTAGTCGCGACAGTCACGCGCAAGCCATTCATCCTATGCGAGAGGCATTGGCACAAGTGCTTTCAGAACATGGTTCTTTTAAGGTGTGCCAGGTTGATGATGTACTTCCTTTTAAGTACGCAAAGGTGATGTACAACGCGGCGATAAGTCCGTTGGCGGCGGTGACCGGGCTTGATAACAGTCAACTCTTAACCCTGGCCCCAGCAAGACGTCTTTTCTTTGAGTTCCTGCGAGAGAACTACCGAATTCTCAATGCCGCAGGTATTCAACTGGGTAAAGTCGGGCCATTTTATCCGCATACGGTGCAGCGTATCTTGAGTTTGCCATTCTTGGCGAGAATCATGGCGGTGCCATTTTCTGCTTCACTCCGCAATACCTATTGCTCAATGTCTGGTGACATCGAGCGAGGGAAAACCGAAGTGCGCAACTTCAATGGTCATCTTATTGACCTGGCTGGACGTCAACCCTGCGAGCTTAATCGCCGCGCCTGCGATCTTGTAGAGCGCATGGCTGCGGTGCGGGCAACGCCTGCACTAGACTATCTTGATGAAATGACCAGTCGTGGGCCAGTCTCACAGACTGAATCTGAGAGTAGGGTTTTATGATCACAGAGCCTGGTAGAGTCTTGGTGACGGGTGGTGCTGGGTTCATTGGCACACAGCTTGTTGAACAGCTGGTGGCGGCGGGTCGGCAGGTTCGTGTACTCGATAAGCCAGGCGTCGATGTGGGTCATTTGCCAACCGATCGTGTTGAGGCCGTGCAGGTTGATATCTGTGATGCACCAGGCGTGATGAAAGCCACAGAAGGTTGTGATGTGGTGCTGCACTTGGCAGCCAATCCAAATCTCTGGGATCGAAACCCGAGTACGTTCGAGCAGGTGAATCACCAAGGAACGCGTCATGTTCTTGAAGCGGCTCGCCAGCACGGTGCTCGGAGAACCGTATTTGTTTCAACAGAATCAATTCTGGCACCACCCGGTCTTAAGGGGGTGATTACGGAACAGACGGTGACCACGCTTGAGGACATGATTGGTCCTTACTGCCGTAGTAAGTGGCTGGCCGAACGGGCTGCCTTTGAAGCAGCCGACGCAGGGCAACCGGTGATTGTGGTTCGACCCAGTATTCCAATTGGTTCGGGTGATCGCAGCATGGTGCCCCTTTCACGAATGATGTGTGATTACGTTAACGGGCGTATTAAAGGCTACATGGCTGGTGAGCTGAATTTGATTGACGTCCAAGATGTTGCGGCTGGCATTTGGGCCGCTGCAGAACGAGGCGAGCCTGGTCAGCCTTATCTTCTCGTCAATGAAAATTGGACCGTGCAGGAACTACTCATTTATCTTGCAAGCCTACTGCATCGAAAGCCGCCCAAGATGCGCGTTCCATACGGTGTGGCTTTAGCGTATGCCCACATTGAAGAGCTGCTGATGCGCCTGCGTAGGAGCGGAGTACCAATGGCAACGGTGACAGGCGTGCGTCTCACCCAACGCCGGTTTCACTTCGATGGGAAACACTCAGTCGAAAAACTGCAGTTGCAGCCCATGCGCAGCTGTCGAACATCAATTGTTGATGCGGTGAAGTGGTATCACCAACGGGGGCTTATTAAGCTTGAACAGCCAATTGGTGAGGCCGGAGAAGTCGTGTTGCCACCATCGTAGTGTGAAAGTGGAGGATCTATGATCACAGAGAAGGAAGTGAAACAGCTGGTTGAGTCCTTTTGGCATGATGTGTGCAGTGGCCGCGCTGGTTCAGAGATGGAACATTATTTCATTGGTCAAGGGCATGTCATGGTGCCGGGTGGTGTTCGCATGGATCTTGAACCACATCAAGAGATGCATCGGCAACTGTGTGATGAAGTGCATGCTTGGAAAACAATTGAAATTAAACCGGTCTGGGAAGAACCAGAGCGTGTGCATGTGGCGGCCCTTGTGAGTTGGGATGCTTCTTTTGTTGACGGGCGACCGGGTCGGATCAAAACCCAAGTTCAAGAAGAGTGGCTGATCGAACGTTGTGAAGATGGCCAGGTCCGATTTGTGCTCTATCGCAGTCCGGTCGTTGACTTTGCGGACGATTCAGCGGAACTCAACATTTGACAAGAGTCCTATTCCGTCAGCACTTCTCAGGGTTTTGTTGGAGAAAAGCCAAGATCGTGCAATATTGTGGCCGTTAAAGCACATATATTGGCATCGCAGACCTCGGTAGGGGCTGTTGTTTAAGGCGTTGCTAAATGAGGTCTAAGGGATGGGTTTTCAGAAACATATATGTTTTGTTCTTGCGGCATTCTGGATCGTTCAAAGTCCAGTGGTGGCAAGTTCGTTAGAGGTACCCAGTGAATTTGAATCGATCGCTGCAGCGATGGCGGCGGCGCAAGATGGTGACATCATTGAAATTGCGGCGGGTACCTATTATGAATCCGGTCTCTTTCCAACGACCCCAAACCTTACTTTCCGCGGAGCGACCAATGCAGACGGTTCTCCTGCGGTCATACTCGATGGCCAAGGTATTGCAGATATTCTGTTGGCCATCGGTGCGGTTGATGCGTCAGGCACGACCGTAGAGAACATCGTCTTTAAGGGATCTTTGGGCAACGCCCTGTGGATCTATCACTACGGTCCCATGATCAGAAACTGCCACTTCACCAATAATGTGGGCGAGTGGATTGGAACCGCTGTCTGGGCCAGATCTGATGAGGCCGTGTTTGAATCTTGCCGCTTTACGGGCAACGATGCTGGCGTCAATGGGAACATTGTGAATGTCAAAGGGATCACTGGAGGATTCCGTGGTGAAAGTGTCGGAGGCCCAATATTCCGAGATTGCTTATTCGAAGATAATGCGGCCAATGGAACGGTTGCACTTCAGTTCATGAATGCATCGTTTGAGCAATGCACGTTTCGAAATAACACGGGAACCGCTACCTTGCATTCTCTGAGTGGAACGTCCACAGTACTCGACTCACTCTTCTGTGAGAATGAGATCAATGAGATTACGGGTAACTGGGTTGATGATGGGGGAAACGACTTCCAGGACGTCTGTCCATCAGAATGTGCGGGCGACCTCAATGGTGATCTCCAAGTCGACACCGCAGACTTTTCAATTTTCCTTGTTCAGTTCGGTCAATCAGGCGCTGGTTTCGAGGCTGATCTCGATCAGGACATGGATGTTGATGTCAGTGATTTTTCCTTGTTCCTCATCAGCTTCGGAAGTGGCTGTGGTAGTTGAAATTGGGTTTATTGAGCGGATTACGCCCACCCCTCTGAATCTCAGGCCATTCGCCTCATCATCAACAATCGAGAGCGATACCAGCATCTTGAGGGTTTGCTGCTGTTTTTGCTGCTCAAGCCTTGAATCGGGAGTTGGTGTCTGATTTAATATCGGTTGATCGATGGGGGGTGTCCTAGGAGAGGGAGAATGATGATGGGGAGGTCACCATTGATGCCATCGATTCGCTACATCACCGCCATGGCGCTGCCAGTATGCCTTTTGCTTGGAAGTCTGTCCGCAGACTACCGCGCGGTGGTTGGGTGGGGCGAGAATGACTTTGGTCAGCGTAATGAACAGTCCATTCTGAGTGGACATCACTTGATTTCGGCAGGGTACAAGCATTCGCTTGCGTTGCGCTCTGATGGAACCGTTGATGCTTGGGGCTGGGGGGCCTTTGGTCAAACCAGTGTGCCAGTCGGTTTGACTGATGTGGTAGCGATTGAATGTGGTTCATATAGTTCATTTGCGCTGACTTCTGAAGGTGATCTTGTGGCTTGGGGGCTTCCTTACACAGATCAAGCGGCCGCCATCGCAAGTCTAGGTGCCACCATCGCTATTGCTGCTGGTGACTTACACGCCGTGGCGGTCAAGAGCGATGGAACGGTGGTCGTTTGGGGTGACAATGGGTCGAATCAAAGGGATATACCGGTTGGTCTGAACGGTGTCACGAATGTTTCTGCTGTGGGGAACTTCACGCTGGCACTCAAAGATGATCAGACGGTGGTCGCTTGGGGATCAAATACAAACGGTGAAACATCGGTGCCCACCGGATTGACCGACGTTGTTCAGATTGCAGCTGGGGGCTCACACGCCCTGGCGCTCAAGTCAGATGGAACCATTGTGGCTTGGGGTGCAAATACCTTTGGTCAAATAGACGTGCCTAGCAACATTGGACCGGTCACGCAGGTCGCTGCGGGGCTGAATCACTCCTTGGCTTTAAAGCCTGATGGCACACTCGTCGCCTGGGGTTCCAATTCAGAACAGCAATCCGATGTTCCCCAAGGTCTTGTGAGCATTGGACAGGTCACTGCTGGCGGTGATTTCTCAATCGCACTGATCGAGCTAAACACAAATTGCATAGTTGGCGATGTCACTGGTGATGGTACGGTCAATATTGATGATCACATTGCTCTGGGTGCCCAATTGGGCATCTGTGATGGCGATATCAACCGTGATGGAGCCGTTGACGTCAGTGATTTTTCCTTGTTCTTGGTGAGTTTTGGAAGCACCTGTGATGCGCCAGTTCGAACGGCCGTGGCGAGTGCTCTAAAGGCTGCTCATCAACCGAGCGCCGGAACCGCTACCCATCGCAGAGGGTCATAAGGCCGGCGGACGATTAAGCCGCTACAATGCGTCGGTCGCATCGGATCGCGTGAGCCGTGTTAGGCCATAATCAGTTGCATAGGTATCCAAACTGAATTCCCATGCAAAACGTCCGACCTTCCACGGATGGGAGCTAGATGAGTAGTCTCTTGCCAACCGATCCCTCTTTGATTGAGGTTGCGCCAACTCCCACGGCCCCAGTGTCCGAGGCTGTTCCAATACCCGTGCCAGTTGAGAAGCCAGGTTCCGTGCCGGTCCTTCCGCTGCCCGATACGGTCATTAAAGGTGAACTCAACTGGCCTTATCTGGTCACCATTGTCGGTATTCATGTCCTTGCATTGGCCGCTATTTGGCCATGGACATTTAGCTGGACTGGATTGATTGTGATGTTGGTTGGCGTGCATGTCTTTGGACAGGCGATCAACTTGCTTTATCACCGAGTCTTGACACATCGGAGTTGTGTACTGCCGAAATGGCTAGAGCATTCATTTGCGGTCATGGCTTTGTGCTGTCTCCAAGATACGCCCGCAAAGTGGGTGGCGGTGCATCGATATCATCACTTGCATTCGGATGAGCATGAAGATCCACACAGTCCACTGGTGAATTTCATTTGGGGTCATGTGGGTTGGTTATTAATCACAAATACGCGAACCAATAACATTCATACCTATCAAAAATACGCAAGTGATGTCCTCAAAGATCCATTTTATATGAAGCTGGAAAAGAGTAAAAAGTGGGTCTGGCTTGTCTTTTTTCAAGCCGTCCTTTTCTTTGCGGTCGGATATGGTCTGGGCTGGGCGATAAGTGGTACTGGTACAGCTGCTCTACAGTTTGGAGTAAGCCTTTTTGTTTGGGGTGTGTTGGTTCGAACTGTTGTTGTGTGGCATATCACATGGTCGGTGAATTCTTTGTCTCATCTCTTCGGATATCAGAGCCATAAGACAGGCGACCATAGCACCAATAACTGGCTTGTTGCTTTGTTAACGGTTGGAGAAGGTTGGCATAACAATCATCACCATGATCCTGCCAGTGCTTGTAACCAGCATCGATGGTGGGAATTTGATATCACTTATTATGAGATCAAAATCCTGGAGATGTTGGGACTGGCCAGCAAAGTGGTGCCACGTAAAACCAGGCGCCGAGCCCAGGCTCAGATTCGACAAGCTGAGCGTGCAAAAAACTCATAGTCGCTATACAGCCACTTTTAGAACGAGAGCCAATCGCGGTGCCAGCAGGCTATTTCGTTGTGTTTAAAGATTCAGTTCGCCTTGGGACAAATGGCTTGTGCTCTTCGCAGACCTATGAGCATTCATGATCGCCGTTAGGTAAATTCGGTACCCTATAGGTCATGAGCAAAATGATGGCCATTCTCTCACCCGCCAAAACAATGGATATGGGTGAAATACAAGCAATGCGGCCGTGCACGCGCCCTCGCATGAGCGCACAGACGAAGGCACTGGCGACCTCGCTTGGTAGCTATTCGCCAAAACGTCTCGGCAAGCTTATGTCAATTTCTGACAAGTTGGCAGCTCTCAACGCGGAGCGTTGGAAACACTTTGGTACGAAAACGAATCAGCGTGGTCCAGCGGCGCTCTGTTTTCGGGGCGATGTCTACCAGGGATTTGAAGCATGGTCCTTAGACAAGCGTAGTCTGGACTGGGCGCAAGACCACGTACGTATTCTTAGTGGGCTTTACGGCTTGCTTCGGCCGATGGATGTGATTCAACCCTATCGTTTAGAAATGGGTACCCGCCTAAAAACTGACGGTGGAGATTCGCTCTATGAATTCTGGGGTCAGGCCAT
>CALCOW010000255.1 GCA_937899935.1 uncultured Phycisphaerae bacterium | reverse complement strand
CTATTTTTTCACTATTTCGTCCAACGGTTACCAGCGCAGCACCCACATTTTTTAATGTAACTGTATCGCCCTCAGACGGAGAGGCTGGCAGCGTTATCGTGAAAGCAGTGCTTGCATGATTGCAAATTAACTGATCTTTACTTACCGCCGTGTAGGTTCCTGTCTTAACAGCCCAACTATTGTAAGCACCTCCGACAGTTGCGAAAGACAGTGTTCCTGATCCGTTTGTCGTCAGAACCTGGCCGCTCGAACCATCGGTCACATTGAGTCGCGCAATGTCCACACTGTTGTCAGCAATCGCAGCAGCAACGACCGCATCATCTGCGATTAAAGCTGACGTGATTGCATCATCCGCTATTAACGCTGTAGTAATTGCATCATCAGCAATGGCTGCTGATCCTACTGCATCATCTGCAATGAGTGCTGCTGTAATTGCATCATCTGCAATCTTCGCAGTCGTCACCGCATCATCAGCCAGCTTAGAAGTCGTAATGCTATCGTCTACGACGGTATTGAGAGCGCCCCAACCCGACGTGTGATAAATCTCAACGGCGCCCGTCGTTGTGTTGTAGCGAAGATTTCCAACTGAAGGACTACTGGGCCTTTCGCCCGTCGTCCCATCTGGAATTTGCAATGAGGTTGTAACATCAAAGTTCGCATAAGTCGCTGTACCAGTGGGTGCAGCACCGACCTGGACATCGACATACTGCTTAACTGATTGTTGTGTAGGGACCATCGTTGCGCTGTTCGACACCATGTTGTCTTCATCAACGAACGCCGTGATCGTGATGGAGCCGTCACTCAACGAACCATAGGTGATCGTGCCCGTGGTTGTGATTGCAGATGAACCATTGTTGATCGCGCCAAAACCTGATGTGATTGATCCAGCGTTTAGAGCACCAACCGTTGTCACATTACTTAACGTGTCGAGTGATGTTTCAAAATAGGTTTCAAAATCTGTCAGCGCGACCTGGACCATCGTCCCGCCATCGTTCACAACAACTCTATCCGCGTCGGCCAGGGTTGTTGCTGTTGCTGACGTGTCGCCGTCAACAATATTTATTTCGGCGGTTGTTGCCGTGACACCATCGAGAATGTTCAGCTCTGCGGTTGTGCTGGTAACACCGTCCATGATGTTCAGTTCGGTGCCCGTTGCCGAAATCGCCGTGCCGCCCAACGTCAAGTTGGTGACTGCCGCTGTTGCAATCGTTGTTGTTCCTGTGAGATCGAGATCCACCAGGGCATCGATAACAGCAGCCCCTGAACCAGCGCCATCGGTGTATACCAATTTCACCGCGCTGTTCGCTATGGTGACATTCGCTCCCGTGCCCTGAGATAACGTAATGCTTTGGCCGCCGGTCGTAGCGTTTTCAATAATCCACAATTTTGCAACTGTGGCAGGCGCAATCGTAATTGTCCTGGTAGCGGTCAAACTGCCAGAGCTGGTAATCTTGAGATACAGTGCTCGCATCTCATCAGCAGTACCATCTGCCAGCGTTAACGTCGCATCAGCATCGCTTGCCAGGTTTTCAGTGCCTGGTCCAAACGCGCTGGCAATGCTGGTGAGATTGACATTTGTTTTTGAACCCCAATCGTTTGGGGCAGTACCAGAACCCTCACCAACGGCGATAAGCTCTAAGCGCAAATCATTCGTATAGGTCGAAGCCATTTATCACTCCAGGGGAGTTGTGCGCATGCGGGCACTTGTTTGCCCTTGCGCACGCTCGTTTGAAATATCGATGTCGAGCATCTTCTTCTGGTACAACGACGCCCAGGTTTGCAACCTGGCATCGTCCTGCAGATAAGGTGCTGACTGAATCAACGTGGCGTACAGATAAATATCTGGCGCCAGCGTCAACAACCAATTGGTTGTGTTGCTGTCGGTCAGCGCAGGGATCTCAGCAAAATAAACAATCTCGCCGGTATAGCTTGCATCGGGTGATGGATAAGCCTGAATCTCTGTGCCAATCATCGTGAAGAACAAAGGCTTGCCCGCTGCAACACTGTTAGCCCGTTTCGCATTCAACGCCTCAGACGTTAAATACTCGAGCTGCGTCACGGGATCAGTCTCAAGAATTAGCGACTGCGTTTGAAACCAATCAGACGGTGTCGCCGTATATTCGGCGCTGATCGTTAGACTCGCTCGCGTGATCATTTTTCTGTGACGCAGATTGCGCGTCAGCTCGGCCTCTGCCAGCTCTATAAAATTTGGAATGACCGTCGTCAGGTCATCCCGGTTGAGCCAATCAGCGACCGCACTCTGTAGCTCAGAATACGTTCCGATTGCCATTTAAATACGCCCGCCTCGCGTCCTGAAATATTTATTGTCAGGATCGTTCAACCACTTCGTGAAACGCTTTTTGTCATCCAAGATGCCTTGCTGTTTCAAGTCGTAGTAAATGCCAAGAGGGAGCGACGCGACCTTTGACCATTCGCCCCAGGGTTTATGTTTATCAACGTCATTTGCGGACGCACGGTTGCGTGCAATGATGTCGCTCACATCCTGAGTCGTTTCGATCACAAACCGGTCCTGAGACGGGGTTTCCCCCGCCTCGTAGACAAAGTTGTGTTTGATGCCGGTATGCGGATCAAAATCAAGAACCCGTCGCTCACTGCTCATCAGCTTGTGCTCAGATCAGCCACGATGCCAAGACCAGCTTCCTGGTTTATCTGCAGACCAACTTCAGTCAACATCATAAACTTAGTCGCGTCACCGGTCTTTGCCAGCTCAACTTGCTGCATAGGTCGCAGCGTTGCCAACTCGCAAAGATCAGGATCGATCACATAAGCATCCCGCGCACGCGAAAATCTATTAGGAACGATAGAAATGGAGCCGAAATCCGACATATAGACATCGGCGGCACCGATTATAGTCGTTGGACTATCGCTAGGAGCCATATATCGCTGAGCGGCGATACCGGCAAAACCAGAAACAACGGTCTTGACGTGAGCGCCCGTCATCAGGAACTTAGGGTCGCCCCCCTGTGTCCAGACGGCCTGAAGGACTGTCTTAAGTAACGTTTCCGTTATGGCGCGTTGGGTACCGTCAGTTCTCGCTGCATTGACCACACCACTTGATACCGTGGGGTCTGCTCCAGATGAGCCTTTTGACGTGTTGGTGCGTATGAAGGCTGACAACGAGGCAGTGGCTCGAGCCGTCCCGGTCGCGCCAGCGGCTGCTGCAGCATTCACTCCAACCAGGTTATATTCAACATCACGCTTTAACTCATTGCCTTGCTTAGTGATTTGATAGGCCAGCTCTGATCGGCGGCCCGCTTCATCAATAGCACCATCAAGGTTGTCAGCGATAATGCCGACTTTGCGCATGATCTGCGTATAGTTGCCCAACCTTGCGGTAGGGGTTACGGCAGTGAAAGATCCAACATCGTCTCCGTCCAGTTGTTTGTTCGCTGCGGCGGCGGAAAGAGAGTCTGTTTGCCATTCGAAGTAGGTGTTTTTTACACTCCGTCTCTTCGACATATTGCTGACGAACGGGGTCGTCTCTGGGGAAATGTTGTAAATGATGTTCGACAGGTCTTCCCGAATGCCAATGGCACTGTACCTGGTGAACGTGTTTGTAACGATAGCCATGAGCTAACTCCTAATTTAGTAACGATTCAACTAAGGCGGTGGCATCTTCCACGCGCCCGGTTTTCGCAAGACGGTCACGGCGAGTTCTCACCCGCTTGGAGCTTGGCTTTGCCTGGACGCTTTTAGCGCCAGGTTGCACAGAGTTTTTGCGCTTGGCCTTCGACGCTTTCTTCACACGTCGTTGCCCTTTGTCAAAGAGCATCGCTTTACGAAGGACCGTTATATGGTTTGCTCTTACAAGCGCACCCATCTCTTCTTCAGAGATGCCCTGCTCAGCCAAATAAGTCCGCAATTCGTCAGACTCTCTTTTGGCGACGGCTTCGTCCTTCCAGGCTGGGATCATCTCCGTTAGCCTCGATACTTCCTGGTTAAGCATTTCCTGCAGTGCCTCTTGCTGCTGCTTCTGGTTTGCCTCACCCACCCGGTGTTGCTCTGCCTGAATCGCTGCAAGTTTCTGATGGCGCTCCTGCTGGCGCTTGTTCCAGGTTCGCTCTTGACGGGCTGCCTCAATCGGATCTTCATCGTACATTCGATCAAAATCCGGTGGCGCCTCTTCCAAAGCTCCTAATTGCGTCTGCAGCGCACCCAAAAGTTGTGCGTATTGCTGACGCTCTACAGTCACGGCATCTCTGTCTTGCTGGAAGTTCTTACGATCTTCCGCTAATGCCTGACTCTTTCGTGTGTAATCTGCCTGGCGTGAGTAGCCCGACTTCAGCTCCTGAATGTCAACTTCAAGTTCTTCACCATCAACTTTGACCGTGAAAGTTTGTTGTTGCGCTTCAGGTTCTGCGTCGTCTGTTTCCTCATCATCCTCAAGCAGTTCGGCATCATCATCGCCCTCATCGATGTCCTCATCGGTGTCATCGTCAAAGTCTTCTTCTGTCGCCTCGCCATCCTCATCGGACAACTCGTCTGCGAATTCCTGATCATCGTTAGCTGTATCCTCTTCAGGAGTTAACATTTTCAGTAATTCAGCTTGCGCCTGACCCTCGGTCATGGGAGAAACCCCCATATCTGTTGGTTCTTGCGCTTGTTCTATTTTATCACTCATTCATCAATTTCCTTTTTGCTTCTCAAAAGCAATGGAGTCCGCTGCTGCGCGAATGGCGTTGCAGAGGTTTTCCGTTACTTCCAGTTTTGCGAAAATGCGCTCGCGTTCATTCGGATCGCGGGTGCGCTGCCATTCTTCAAAGAATTGAAATTTGGTGCGAGCAATCAGCTCCTCAAAGTTCTCGTCATTAAGAAACTGCTGCAGTGCTGTTAAATAATTTTGATCAGATTGGGACATTCGGTGGCACCTGTTGTTGTGCGGCCCCCGCTAACGATTTCACCATTTCGCGG
>CALCOW010000254.1 GCA_937899935.1 uncultured Phycisphaerae bacterium | reverse complement strand
TAGAGAAACCATCTTGTCGTAGGGTGCTCATGCCTCGATTGATACAAAGCGAGCGCAATTCAGTCACGTTTGGATTGGCAACAATTAAGTCGCGGATAGTATCATCTAGGTTGAGTAACTCATAAAGTCCGATTCGGCCTTGATAGCCAGTATTTCGACATCGCTCGCACCCCGTGCTTTGTCTAACGTTTTCAAGTTCGACACCTGCTTGGGCGACTAAGTCCTGAAGTTCCTGTGGCAATTGTGGTGTTGCCGCACAATGGGGGCAATTACAACGGACTAAGCGCTGTGCAAGGACCGTACTTACTGCTGACGAGATCAAGAATGGCTCAATGCCAATATTGATAAGTCTCGTGAGTGATGATGGTGCATCATTGGTGTGTAAGGTAGACAGTACTAAGTGGCCAGTCAGAGAAGCCTGAATAGCAATGGTTGCCGTCTCATGATCCCGAATTTCGCCGACCATGATCACGTCTGGATCTTGACGCATGAGTGAACGTAGTGAGCTTGAGAAGGTTAAGCCAATACGTTCATGCGTCTGGATCTGTGTGATACTTCCGATCTGGTATTCGACGGGATCTTCAACCGTGGCTACGTTGAGTTTACGTAGATCCATCTGTTGAAGTGACGAATAGAGTGTGGTTGTTTTACCAGAACCCGTAGGGCCTGTAACCAGAATAATGCCGTGTGGCTGAACAATCTGATGTTTCCAATGCTTAAGGTGTTCATCAGAAAACCCCAGATCTTCCAGTGGCACCTGAATCGCACGATTGTCAAGTATACGCATGACCGTCTTTTCGCCACGTGCGGTTGGAACAGTCGAGATACGTAAGTCGACCTTTCGTCCATGAACATTTGCTCGAATGCGACCATCCTGTGGTAGTCGGCGTTCAGCGATATCGAGGTTTGCCATGATCTTGATACGAGAGGTGATAGCGGCAAATAACTTCTTAGGAGGTGTCATCACCTCGTACAGCACGCCGTCTATTCTAAATCGAACCTTGAGTGACTTTTCTTCAGGTTCGATGTGTATGTCAGACGCGCCCTCTTTAAGAGCTGTCTGAATAATGTGATTCACATAGCGCACAACTGGTGAGCTATCCGCCTCATCGTCGACCGCTTTATCTTCGTCGGCTGATTTTAGAACTTCGACGTCGTCTTCTTCGACATCACTGAGCAGTTCATCGATGTTGTACTCTTCTGCTTCCGAATCCGTTGCGTTGTCAATTGCAGTGCGAATATCGGCGCGAGTTAAAAGCACATGCTTAATCGAATTGACTTTGAGTCGACGCTTGACTTCATCAAGTAGAAAGACATCATCTGGACTCGCAGTGCCTACAACCAGACGTGGGCCTTCTTTTCGTAGCGGTAAAATGCAAGATTGGCGGCAAAAGTCGGCGCCGAGTCGATTGAGCGATTTGAGGTCAACACAATTCTCTTGATTGAAATCGAGACGTTCGAATGTAAGTCGATTGACTTCTGCAACAATAGCTTGCACATCGGCCTCAAACGCACCCATTTCGATTAGTGTGTCAGCGAGCGCCTTTCCAGGGGACTGTTTAATCACCCGTCGGGCACTGGTTAATAGTTCCGCGGACACAATTTCTCGCTCAACGAGATAGGTTCCAAGATCGACACTCTCGGTATTGACGCCATCTTCTTCTGGAGAGTAAATCTCTTGGAGTGCGTCAGTTGGTCGGATGCGCGTTGGTCGAGCATCTTCAGTTGCTCGTGATGGACCCGCTTCGGAACCAAGGCCGCGCCCAGTGAGATCAGGAGGGCGGGGGGTTTCGCGAGGATCATTGCGCACAAAGATGGGTACGCCCTCACTATCAGTCTCTGGAGAAGATGAAGGCGCAACGATTTTGTTGTCAGCGACTATATCGTCGGACTTCTCTTGTGATGCAACCTCTTCTTGTGAAGAATCAGTTGTTGCACCGTCATCCATGGTTTCATCGAGATCTGCCTCGATACCACCCAGTTCTTTCAAAACGTCATCTAGATCGAACTTACCCACCGCCGATCCTCCATACCGTAAGCCTATCCCTGTAATTAACGTGTGTTAATTACGTTTTAGGGGAATAACAACTTCGACCTCTAAATCAAGTTCCGGTGCACGAGATGCAGCCGTAACGGCACTGTTCCCGATGGCCTTGATTCTGAATTCAACACCCGAGTCTGTCATGACAGAATCGTTTATACGTACAATTGCACCATTGACATTCGCTAATGCGACCGCGCCCATGATGATAGATTTGACATTGAGTTCCTCTGCCGCAGCCAGTATTTCACTTCGCCTGGCTTTCTGGTCGGCAAGCCAACGAGCCTCAGAATGGCGACCAATTGAGTTGATGTCTTCTGAAGGATTTGGGATCGATGCAGAGGCACTAAGCAGCA
>CALCOW010000253.1 GCA_937899935.1 uncultured Phycisphaerae bacterium | reverse complement strand
TGGCCCAGATCTGGCCTCACAACTCCACTGAGCAAAAGCTGTATCAACGAAGGGTGGTATGCAACGTCACAATGAGGCATACTCATCAAGAGCACACCATCGAGGCCGCTCAGCACGTGCCATGGCTCGGCCAGCGCCTCTTCCATAATGATCACATCCCGAATTCCCGGCATTGCTTGCTCTGACCACTGCCTTGCCTTGGTGCTCTTGGCGGCATCTGGATGTATCACGAGGCGAACCTTGTGTCCAGAATAAGCAACTCGACTCACTGCAGAGACAGCGCGTTGCGCATCACCGCTACGTAGTGGCTCTGCCATTAACCCCACAATGAAGGTGTCATCATCGACGCCCCATTTGGCCCGAATGCTTGTTCTTTTTGAAGCATCAATAAGCTCAGGATCGATTGAGGGCGGTACAACCTTCATATCACATGATGACAATCCAAGCGCTGCATATTCTTGCTGTATTGAGGCAGACGTGACCATCATACGAACCCCACCATCGGCAACCTGTCCCAACCAACGAATGGTTGGAATGCTGCGAATAGGTCCAATGGTTGCTGAAAAGACAACAGCCGTCAGTCCTTCACAAGCGGCACGACCAACCACTGCGGATGAAATCGTCCAGGCATGAACAATATTGACCCCACCCGAAGTCGCGATCCATTGCCGCAAGGCACCCTCAGCTAAGCGCACCCCACGGGGCGCACAGATGGATCCAACTGGCTTGAGTCCACAACGCTCAGCTAATCGCACATGGGTCTGGTTACCCAGAATGAGTACACGATGGTGCGCGCCGCGATCACGATCAATGAGATCAGCCATCATACGGAGGGTGAAAGCACCACCGCCTGGTGACGAAGGATCCACGAGATGCAATACCGAAAGCACGCTCTGACTTACCCCTACCTTGATTCCAGCCGATTCCCGAGAGTACGTGGCTCATAATCATAAAAGAGTCTCGCTACGGCATCACCAGACTCAATCGCCAGTTGCTCTTTAATCTGGGAACGCCCTGAGAGCGAGCGATACAGTTCAATATCAACCGTAGGTAACTCGACAACGAGCTGATGAATCACTCTCCCACTTTCTGGATCGGGAAACACAACTGCCTTTTCTTCCATATCGAGCAGTTTCACATTAAGCACCGCCGTAGGCTTACTCGAATAACCACCTGACGACAATTCGAATCGCACCACATCAATGTAAAGTAACTGATCGGCACCAACTGCCTCTGCAATATCTTGATTGGACACGACATTATCAGAGCGGTCATTCTGTTTGACGAATGACATCGCATCAGCTGGCCGGTACACCGTCTCAACCACTTCCATATCCAGAAGCGACTCACTGGTTTGATCACCAAGTGTGCGTATCAAACGTGCTGGACTAACCCTTCCCAACCGATCATCGACAAATACCACCATCGGCTTGTCTTCGATCGTGTGCAATGCACTGATCTTCGGCTCAGGGCCAATGACATAGGCAACTGGCGCCGCAATGTTGCAACTCACCGTTGCCATTGAGAGAAGCGGCAAGACTGCCAGAATTTGAAGGATCCTCATCATTGATTTTGCCCTGACGTACTCATATCAGGCTTGTATTTATCCGGATACTTTGGCTCGGTGTGGGTATAAAACAACCAAGTCGTTTCTTTAACGAATCGTGACAACAATCCTGTTTCAACTGCGTTCTGTGATGCGCCATCACGGGTCACACCCCGCACATCTGGAAACTCTGCGACTATATTGAAAGTTTCAGCGTATTGATCCGGATCATAGCTCTCTCGCTCAGCCAAACCAACAGTTGCGGCGGCGACACCTTCCCAGAGCCACTGATTACCCGGAGGATTGAGCCGGAACTCATAAAGATCGATGTGTACTAATCGGTCGACACCCAGATCATCGGCCACTTCACTTAAGGGCATCGCGTTCCACTGTGGTGTCTGATATTGCCAAGTACGTACTGCTTGGGGATTCAAGACGCGGATACCATCAACCTCTTTGGCAAGCCGAGCTGATATGTGATCAGCGACGACTTCCATCAAGCGCGGATGCTCAAAGAGGATGGCGTAGTCTGCATCAACGAGTATGGCGGCGGTATGGTCCTCTAGGCCGCTGTACTCTGGATGAACCTCAATAAGCTTCTGATATTCATAGTTCTGAGCCATCGCACCAGCGAGCTTGATAACACCACAACCTGAGTTGCCTAGAACGGACAACGACACAAGACCGAAGGCCAGGCAAAGAAACAGTTTCCTAACGAAGTAGTTCATGGTGAATCCCCGGTCGTAACCACCAAAATCTTATAGCCCCAAGCCAAGAGCACAACCGCACCGAACGACCAGAGCCAGCGAGCCCTAAAAGGGCCCGCAAGTCGATTTGCAATGCAGGATCCAGTCAAAGCTACATACACACCGAGCAAGAAAACAACGGCGGTCAGCAACGCCAAAATGGCCCCCAGTGGTTGAGCAAGGAACGCCTGCCCCAACTCACCTTTAACTGCATGTGAAAAAGAGGTCGTCATGCCACACGTTGGGCATGGGATACTAAAGCCGGACATCCAACTACATGCAGGAAGTCCAAGCTGAGCGTGGGTTCCCAACCCCTCGGGATCTGGACTGAGTGAGACGGCAATACCCAGCAATATGCCTGCAACCAATGCCAGACTCAAGCCCCAAAGACGTCTTCGCCCCACACGATCAAAGCCACGAGGCGTCGTCCCGACAGATTCAGGTGATTCAACTGGAGCACCAAGCGCACCATCGCCTTGATCACTCAGGTCTGCCAAATTGCCGCTCGAATTCTCCATGATTCGACTACCCTACTCCTTCCTTGCGAAGGTATCAAAGCCTAATGCGCTTTCATGGTGATCAGCGTGCTTGAATCCTCTCTTTGGCCATATTGATTCGTCTAATACGGAGTTTCGTTTTATGTGGATTGATGCTCATCTCGATATGGCCTGGGCCGCAGTACAGGGACGTGATCTCACGAGTGCCTGTCGGGATCGATCGAAAGCGGCTCTTAGCTTGCCTGATCTTGCAGAAGGCCAAGTGAATTTGGTCTTCGCAACCATCTTCACCGAGCCACCTTCTGCTGAAATGATTGCAACACAAGAAGACCAAGCCATACGTCACTGGTGCCATGAAGCCGGTCGCCAACAACTGGGCGTTTATGAACAGTTGGAGCAAGATGGGCATCTTCGAATAGTACGATCGACCGATGATCTCAATCTTGAATCTGACTGCTTAAGTATTGTCTTACTTATGGAGGGTGCTGACCCCATCCGTAACCCAGACGAAGTGAGTTGGTGGTTCGAACATGGCGTACGAATGGTCGGCCTCACGTGGGCAATGGGAAGCCGCTACGCTGGTGGAAACGCGCAGGGTTACCCTTTGACTGATGAAGGCCGTCACCTTGTTGAAGCGCTCGATGCACACCACATTGTGCATGATCTTTCTCATCTCGCTGATCCAGCAGTGGAACAGCTTCTTACGATGAGTCAAGGCCATGTGATCGCTTCCCACTCGAATGCAAGGCACTTCATTCCGGGCAATCAGCGCCACATTCAAGATGCGCATATTCAAGAAATCAGCAAGCGAGATGGCATGGTTGGCCTGAACTTGTTTAGCCAATTTCTGTCGCCAAATCGGCGAGCCAAAATTAGTGATTGTGTGGATCACATCACACACATCACGTCAGTCATGGGTGATCGTTCTGGTTGCGGACTCGGATCTGATCTTGACGGCGGCTTTGAGCCTACTGAAATGCCGGAAGGCCTTGATCATCCATCCAAATACAGTGCGTTGAGCCTCGCGCTGGCCGAACATGGATGGTCCCCAGTCGAAATCCAAGGTTTTGAACATCAAAACTGGATGCGTTTCCTTCACATGGCTTTGCCCAGCGCGTGAAAGAAAAATGTCATGAGTGGGTTGTATTGAAAGCGATGCAACGCGGCCGCTGATTTGGATCTTCGGGTAAAACTAGGTGAAGTTCAAAACCGCAGCGGCGTAGATCATCTAAATCTGCAGCGTTATCAGCCAAGAGATGTTTGCGTAATGCCGCGCTGACTTTCAGGCCCTCTGCATGACAGGCTTCAGTCAACAGCGGCAGGTGATCTGTTGCCCATGAGCAAACCATGACGAGTTGACGAAGTTGGCTGTGCCAACCGAGAACATTGAGATTTCCTTCTGTATCGACCGCTAATTCAATGGTCTGATCGTAAGGACAGCGCTGCCGCAAGGGTTTCAATCCCGCAATCAAGGCTGACCAGTCACCTTTACCAACAGGGCTTGTTTCCCCAGAACATGGCTGAGCTTCGTCTGCTGACGGGCCAGCACCAATTGCACGAAGATCTGTGGCAGATCCTGCATGAGATGGAATCTCAACACGTTGACGAGACTCCTGATGAGGCTCTTCATTCCCTGGCGTGATACTCAGTTGGACTGGCTCACTTCTCTCAGGCGCCAAAGGCACATGAACCGCAGTCATAACGTCGAGAACCGCCTCACTTAACGTGCCTTCACAGTGCAGTGAGCGATGACTGTGTTCAAGAACATCTATCCGAGGAAGTGTCATCGCAAGACGCAATTGCAGACCGAGGTGCGATGCTGTGGTCATCTTGAGGCGATCCATCATTTGCGCTGCCCGAAGCTCATCACATCCAACCACGGTTACGTCTACTTGAGGTGATTGGATCTCTGCTTCCTGAGCTGCCAAAGCAATGACTTTAATGGTTCGATACGCTGCAACCAAGGCCGCTTGATCCGCACTTGTTAAAAGTGTTATTTGATCGGGTCGACTGCGCACCAGATCGACGGGGTGCATTCGATCACTCACCAGAAGGATCCAACAGGCAATTTGTGGCGCCAAGTCAACAATCAAGCGTTCAAGATCTTTCTCACTACTCAAACTCTCGATAGCATCAACAGGCACATTGGCGCACTGAATTTGAACGCCGCCTTCGTCTTCCTGAAGCAGACATGTAGGCCCCTGACTCGCTGCCACACGATCCAAATAAGGTGGCAGCCAAAGTCCACCGCGTACTGGGAGATGACCTGCAAGCAACAGCTCACGACGAGCCCTTTTGGGCACCGCACGATAATTGCTCTCACCTTGGTGTGATTCTGATTGACTGCCTGACGAAACTGGCTCAGCTGAGGTTAGGAAGAGCTCGGCAAGTTCGTCAATGGGATCGATGTGTTGGGACATGGTTGGTCGCCTCGGCCGACAATCAGCACATTACAGGGGCCAATCGCCGGGTCGTTCTGCCGTTGGTCGTTATAAGAGTCAAGCCCCGCTTGTCCATCAACAAGAATCTGATAGCGATAGCGTCCCTCTGGCAAGAGGACCGTGATCTCCATCGTTCCAGTTTGCTCACTACGTTTGAGATTAATCGGAGACCAAGCATTGAAATCCCCTGCAACAGCAACAACGCGTCCACCTGAATCTGGCTGAACGAAACGCACACCAACGGAGGTCACTTCAGCGCCTAAGAACTTCTCGACTTCAATTTCAGGAGGTTCTTTCGATGCCGAGTCACGATCGTCTCTGGCGGCAGGTGAGTGATCACCAGTCGTTACTTCAATAGTTGGCTGCTCTGAAGCAGGCGGTCGCTCTCCTATTTGCTTTGCTTCAATTTCGGCACGGTTGATGCGCGCCACTAACTCTGCGGCACGGCGCCCACGATCAGGAATTGGTGGTGGCACGCGGCTCTCATGACGAGGTTCAACAAACTCTTCTTGCGGTGCCGCCGATATACGTAAACGCACTAATTCATCAGCAAGATCTTCGAATTCCTGATGCGCTGTCGACTGCGGCGCGTATTCCACAATTGGCTGGCCCATACTTACGGATTCACGCAACTCTTCATGACGGCGAATCACCGTCCGCAATAATTCACCTGGAAAGTCGCGTCGCAATGATTCGAGAATTGTAGTTGCCAGCTTTGAATCAGAGTCGTACATCGTGGCAAGCAGATGACACTGAAGTGGCCTTCCAACTCGGTTGATCAAATTCTGGACAGTACGAAATTGTTTGTGTGCCCCACGCATTGCGAAGAATCCTGACTCTACAGGAATCAATGCATCATCAGCGGCGCGTAGCGCGTTAAAGGTAAGTAAACCAATCGCCGGCGAACAATCCACAAGACAGACGTCATAGTCAGAGGAAATCAAACTCAGCAAGCTTTCAAGCCGACGATCTCGGTCTGGCCTTTGGTGAAGCTTCAACCGCTGCAAGTCTCATCGTGCTGGGGAGCAACTGAAAGTCTCTGGCGACCTCCCAAACAACAGATTTTAAGTTGAGCCCTCGCTCATGCTCAGCCAGTAACGCTTCCGAAACACTGAACTCAATTTCATCTTCCGGAACACCCAGGCCTGCGGCACAATGAGACTGCGGATCAAGATCAACCAAGAGCGTACGTTTCCCTCTGGCTGCAAATACAGCCGCGAGGTTGATCGCCGTAGTGGTCTTCCCTGAGCCACCTTTCTGATTGACTATTGCAAAAACTCGCACGATCCGCCTTGGAAGTGTGTTCAAGTGAGACGGGCCGGTCGAGGCCCCGATCCGTCAAGGCCGTGACGACCGCTGGTGCGGTCGTTCTACCCCTAGTTTATCGGAAGACTTCACTAGCGTGCTTGAAATCAACCCGAATGAAGAACAACAAAACCCACGCCTTGAGCATCATCTCAATTGGACCGCCATATGCATCTGGGCGGCAGGTGAGCCGAGATCCGGTCTCGACCTAGGCCACTGACGCAAGTTGAAGAGATCTAGAGAAAAGCGTCATAGAGACCAACGAGGCGAGTAAACCAATGGCTCCAAATCAATAACTGACGCCGCTTCCAGAGGCGTCATCGGCCTGGCAGCGAGAATGAGACTCCAAATGCCGAGAAAAGACTATCGAACAGCCATGTGCCCAAGTGGCCCCACTCAAGGTCGATCTGGATATCCCAATACCCATGAGCCCGCCTTGTCTTCTGCGAGACACGGCGTTCAAGCAGTTGCATTTTCTTCTTCAGTCGCTGTGTATTGGGTGGAAGCCCGGCAGGAGCAGGCCCATCAATGAGAATGGTGGCCCTCAATCAAAGATCTGCACCCACATAGGCCCAGGCGTCCAACACCGTCTGGAGATCAACATCAGTTGCAATAAACGCTTTGCCAATTGAATCGAGCAGAATCAACCTGGGCACACCGTTGACAACTTTCTTGTCAAAAAGCATGGCCTCTACAAGTGACGCCGCTGGCGCTGCACAGGGAAGCCTTGTTGGCAAGCCCAGTTTCAGCAGCAAAGATTCAATGCGATCAAATGCCGCTTGCTCCAAGGTGCCTCGTTGCTGGCTGACACGACAAGCGGCCACGATTCCAATTGCCACTGCCTCTCCATGCAAGAGGCTCATTGATTCCAGAGGTTCGATGACATGTGCAAACGTGTGACCCAGATTGAGCAACGCACGTTGTCCTACCTCTCGCTCATCTTCTTGAACGATATTGACTTTAATCTGGATACATCGGCTGATCAATTCTGCCTGGATCACATCATTGTCTTCGAGAAGCGTTTGGCCTTGCGTTTCGATCCAATCAAAAAGTCGAGCGTCCGCAAGCAATGCATGCTTGACACACTCGGCAAGACCACAGCGGCGATCTCGTTGGGCCAATGTTACGAGCGCGCGTGGGTCAACGATGACGGCCCTAGGCTGCCAGAATGCGCCGACCAAATTCTTTCCTAAACCTCCATTAGGCAATTCAAAGTTGACGCCTGTCTTACCCCCCACTGATGCATCGACCATCGCCAAGAGCGTGGTTGGCACCTGAACCAGTGGGACTCCACGTAGATACGTTGCCGCCAAGAATCCAGCAACATCTCCAGTGAGACCACCACCCACTGCAATCACAGGATGCGTACGTTCAAGACGACCCTCCAACATGTGCTTGTAGCCGTCGTTGACCGTCTCAATTCGTTTATTTTTCTCTTGTGCGTCGACTTCCCATTGAAGAACGTCAACGCCTGATGCTTCCAGTGAACGCCTCACTGCAATCCCGTGGGTTTTTTGGATTGAAGCATCGACTGCAAGTAGACAACGACGCGATTCCAATTCTTCGGCCACCACAATAGCTGTCAAACGCCCAATCGCCCCAGGCTCAATCATCACTGGATAACGAGTCGTGGGCAAATTGACTTCAATCCGCTGCATCATGATGGAGTGCCTCCAGCTCGTCGCTTGAGTTCATCAAGTGCCTCGGCTGGATCTTCAGGCAACCATCGCCCGTCATCCATCTCGCTGGCTAGTTCATGCCCCACGCGTGCCCTGATTGCGTCACCACTTCTTCTTGAATGCCTTGTCACGATCGTGACGAACAAAAAGATCCCGCCAAGAAAAGCAATGAGAACAACCACACCCCAACCATGCTCGGCGGTGATCCCTTCAGGCCTGGAGATGCGATCGGGACCCGAACTCACGAATGACAAATAGTTCTTCATGTCACCGCCTTCCGTTTGTAGCCGCAATCGTTTGTAGAAACGCCCGTTGAGATCGATAGACTGACCAACCGTTGTCGATCGATTTCCATCTTGAAGTACATAAACAATAAATGGTATTGCTTTGTCACTTCGAACCACCCACTCTTCTATCGCACGTGTTCCTGGCTTCAGACCCAAAGGACGTGTGACATCACTGCGCCTCACCAACACGCCGCTGAGCTTGAACTGCTGTGCGCGGTATCGAGCTGGATCCTTAAGCATTGTTGCGAAATCTGGATCAATGGTGACAACCTCATCTGCATCGTGAAGTCCGTCGTTTGTTACATCAATAAGTACGGCAAAGGCGCCTTCGCCAATATCATGATCATCCCGCGCTGCTTGAAGTTGCTCGACTTGGTCAACAGAAAAGAGACCAGGAAACTGGCTTGTCACCTGTAGTGGCAGAAATAAAATCGCCATCAAGAGTGCCATATCACTCCAAGGCGCATATACGCGGCACGCACGACTCTTAAAGAACATAGCCGGATGACGATCGGTATCGATCGTAGGCCCGGCTATGAGGAAGCGACCCCAAGGGGATTCGAACCCCTGTTCCCAGGATGAAAACCTGGTGTCCTAGACCTGACTAGACGATGGGGTCAGGCGGGAGGGCAAATGATAAGAGAAAAACCGCCCTCTCGGCCAGTAGTTCCCGTCATGATTAGGATAGGGCCATGACTGAGCAGTTCGAAACCGGGCCCTACGTTGTTTGCCCCTTGCAATATGAGAAGGCGAGATTGCACCGCTGTGGCGTCGGCAAGCACTACAACCTGCAATTATGTGGGATGGGCTCAGCCGCAATCTGGCAGTGGTCCAGGAAGGCAGAGATTCCAAAGGGATCCCAGGTTTGGCTAGCTGGACTGGCTGGTGGCCTCAGTGCTGAAGTTCGGGCGGGGCGGGCCTACAACATTAGTCAGGTGCATCGCCAAGTTGCCGTTGCTGGCCAATCAGATCTCCGACCACCCCTCCAAGCGATTGCACCAGCCGCAACCATGACCTCAGTTGCTCAGCCCCTGGTCACGAAATCCCAAAAAGCTGAAATTTATGCCCTGAATCAATCAGACCTGGTGGACATGGAAGCAGTGGCTTTCGCTGAGATTGCTGAGGCAAATGGCTGGCAATGGGGTGTTATCAGAGGCGTTAGCGATGATTGTCATGCCGGCCTACCCTCGATTTTGACGAAAGCAGGTGGACCCGATGGCCAGATTCAGATCGGGAAACTGGCTTGCAGCCTTGCCTGCCATCCGCACCAATTACCATCTGTCATCACTCTTGCCAGGAATGCTCGCCGATCCCTGAACGCTGTGGCAGCCTCCCTTATAGCGACCGCCAAAAGTCCAGCATAAAGGCCTCTCAAAGACCAGATAATGACTGGCTCATCGACGCCCTCTAAGCCCCACACAAGCCACCGCCGCCGTCTCTACGGCCCCCTCTGTCGGTCATTTTCTGAGCGGCCACAGTGGACCCTGGACAGGCTCTGGGAGGCAGTACGTAAACTCTTGTTTAGCAGTAGTTTATGAAAATATAATTCTTCCCGGGTGGTGGCTATTGCCCCCCGACAGGACAGTGTCTATGGTGCTATAGAAGCCAATGGAGATGCTGCATTTAGGTGGTCTTCGGACCATCGCGCATCGCCGCCCGGGAGTGTCGGAGCGATCGGGCGGCGGCTTCATTTTTGGGCACAAAATTCGATCAAAAAGCCCTCTTCCATCGCGGTGCATGAAGTTTCGATGGTGGCGCCGGTTGCCACAGACTGACTGATGCGATATCAAGGTTGATATCAGCTCGATATATGCCTTGTGGAGGAAACTTTAAATGTTGACCTTGGTACTTGCCCAAACGCTAGCCGCCCAGTTGGCCGTTACTCCGATGACGCAAACTGTTTCGCACGCTCCGATGACGCTCAGAGCTGATACGGCTTTCAATACCTATCAATTGCCAGAGCAACCGACGACAGCCGCTGACCTGCGAAGCCTGGCCAGATTGGACCTCAACCTTACTGACCCCTCGCCTTTGCCGAGTAACTGGAATGAAAGAGCGCGTACGAGTTATCTCTCGTACCAGGATGAAGCCAGTGACAGTGGGCCGTCAGATGTGAATGACAACACCCAGGCCATTGAACCGTCAGCCACAACCATTGCTTATGGCACACAAGGTCAATTGCGATGGACGTTCCAGGGTGCCTGGTCAATTAGCGTCAAGGATTCAGCTGATCAGTCAGGGCTCCTTGGTTTTGCCTTCGACTACTTCTTTATTGATAACCTGTCTGTCAACGCGGAGTTCAATGGCATCTTTGTCGATCAAGTGGGCCCCAATGCATGGGGATTCAACTTCAATCTCATCGCCCGATGGCACATCATCGCCCAAGAGAACTGGTCATTCTTTGTAGATGGCGGCGCTGGACTTGATTGGACGACCCAAAATGTGCCTGACACTGGCAGCAAATTCAACTTCACGCCACAGGCTGGCGTGGGTTTCACCGTTGGTGTTGGTGGGAATGCTCGTGTCATTACCGGCGTACGTTGGCTTCACATCTCAAATGCAAATCTCTACCCAGAAAACCCCGGGCGGGATAGCATCGAAGTCTACGCGGGCATTACATTTCCATTCTAAGATGCGACGTGTAGCAGAACGCTACCTTTAGTCACCGTCATAACGGCCCATCACAAGGCTCACATTGTGGCCGCCGAAGCCAAATGAGTTGTTCAAGCCATAGCGGATTGGCTTCTCTTGGACTTCGTTGGCCACAAAGTTCAGATCAAAGCCATCATCCGGATTATCACAATTGATGGTTGGCAACATGACTCCGTGCTTCAATGAAAGTGCAACGGCAAGCGTCTCAATGCCACCAGCAGCACCAAGCATGTGGCCCGTCATCGACTTCGTCGAAGACATAGCCAGGTTTTGTGCATGGCTGCCGAAAAGCTTCTTCACTGCGTGTACCTCTGCTGCATCACCAAGTGGCGTCGAAGTCCCATGGGCATTGATGTAGTCCACATCTTGTAGATCGATCCTTGAGCCACCAATAGCACGCTCCA
>CALCOW010000252.1 GCA_937899935.1 uncultured Phycisphaerae bacterium | reverse complement strand
GACGACCCCTCAGCCACTGTCATCCCTCCTCGATTTTGCCTTGTTCGACCTTGACGGAACGCTCATTGACAGTGCTCCAGATCTGTATCGAGCTGCCATTGCGATGACAACCCAGATTCAATTGCCGGCGCGTTCCTTGGATCAGGTGCGTTCCTGGATTGGAGATGGCGTCTCAAGACTCGTAGAGCGAGTGATCAGTGGCTCAGTACATGGGCAGGTCGATCCACAACTGGCAGCAACAGGAGAACGTCTCTTTCGTGAAGCGTATGCACAGGCTCCTTGCGTTGATTCCAGCCTCTACCCAGGTGCCCTGGAAACGCTTGATCATTTGGTGGAGATGGGCATTCACTTAGGACTCGTCACCAACAAGGCTGAGTGCTTCACATGGCCAATACTCGAGCAGCTTAAAATCGAAAGATATTTCGATGTGGTTGTTGGAGGTGACACTTTGCCAACACGTAAACCAGATTCTGGGCCACTTTTGCATGCCATGTCGAAGATTGGCGTCGGTAACCGGGGCGTCCTCATTGGTGACTCAGAAACTGACATTCGGGCAGCCCAAGCGGCTGGCATGCCCATCGTGGCTGTCTCCTATGGCTATAACCGGGGGCGTGATATTGGCCTGCTCGGGCCCGATGTGGTGGTGCACACGCTTCTCGATTTGCCCGACGTTCTTACCCATCTCGCCTCGCGTCATTGGACCACTTGATTCTGATGACAGCAATCACGGCTCCGTGAAAGCTCAGGAAAAGTGCAAGTGAAATTCGGCTTTAGCCCGATGCCAAGGAAGTGAACAGTTTGTCCGAGTAGGGCAAACTGGGTCTGAATCACCCTTCAGCTCTGGGAGGAGCTCATCATGTCGCAGGAAGCGACGACGCAAGAGTCGTGGTATTCACTGAATGCAGCAGCCAATCTACTCCAGGTTAGCGAGAGAACGGTGCATCGCTGGATTCAATCAGGGCGTCTGCAATCAAAACGAGATGAATCTGGGCGACGAGTTGTAAAAGTAGATTCAAGAAAGACGACCGCCGGACAGATTGAGGCGGCGGTCACGCGCGTCCGCCAAGAGACGCAGCAGAAGGCAAGGCAGACAGAAGAGGCACTCGCCAGCGTCTGTGAGGTTAATACGACGGCGCAACAGATTTTTGATGACGCCAAGTTGAGAGTCAAGATGGCGCGCCGCGCCGTTATCGCATCATGGGCGGTCGCATTTGCTGCGGTATTGATGGCCGTTGGTCTTGCCGTGCTTTTAGCACTCAGCAGTAGCCAGAGAGCGGAGCAAGTTTTGGCATTGGTTGATGCCCGCAATGCAGCTGTTTCAAGCGCAGAAATTGCGCAATCAAAACTCAATGACACGGACCAGCAGCTGCTCACCATGAAGGCCCAACTGAGGCAACTGACATTAGACCTGCAGTCCGCTGAAAACCAGCTTCTAAGGCAGCAGAGTTGGGCAACGACTGAAACAGTGATCACAATGCCTGAGACATACCCAGAGCCGTAAGCGGCTCCGATGAAACGCTCAGTCGGCTGTTTGTGGGATTTAAAAAAAACAAGTTCCTATTTGTGGCCCTTAGGGCGTATTGACAACAGCTTGAGTTATCTCGAGCGGGCATTTGTTGCGGTAGAGCGTTTGTTATGCAAGTTATTATCGCTACAGCAATTGACGATCGCCTCACTTCGTGAGGTGCATTGCTGTTGGTAAAGATTTGCTATACTTCGGCGTCGCCAAGCAGCACTTTGTATCGAGAAAAGAATTGGCTTGGCTCGAGTCAAAAAAAGCTTTGCTAGCTTGTTACAGACGTTACGGGGGCGTCAACTAGCGAGGT
>CALCOW010000251.1 GCA_937899935.1 uncultured Phycisphaerae bacterium | reverse complement strand
AAAAATTGTAATCCCCGGCGGCAGCGGCTTCATCGGCAGCCACCTTGCCCGGCATTTTTCGACCAAGGGAGCAGAGGTTGTCATCCTCAGCCGGGGCGAAGAAAAAAACGCCGACAACTCGCGCACCGTCTGGTGGGACGGTGCCAACCTCGACACGTGGGCAGAGGAACTCGACGGCGCCGACGTGGTGATCAACCTCGCCGGCCGCACCGTGAACTGCCGTTACGGAAAAAGGAATCGCCAGCAGATTTACGACTCACGCGAGTTTTCCACGCAGGTGATCGGCGAGGCCATCGCCCAGGCCAGGCGACCGCCCGGCGTGTGGTTCAATGCCAGCTCCGCGACCGTATACCGGCACGCGCTTGACCGGCCGATGGACGAGGCCACCGGCGAGGTGGACAAGGTTGAGTCGGGCAAACCGCGGGACAAGTGGGAATTCTCCGTAGACGTCGTGAACCGCTGGGAGGCAGCGTTGTTTGCTGCAGCCACTCCAGACACCCGGCGAATTGCCATGCGGCTGCCGATGGTCTTCGGCCCAGGAAGGGGAGGGGTATACGAGGCGTTTCGAAACATCGCTCGTTTGGGCCTTGGCGGTACGCAGGGGCCGGGCAACCAGTATGTAAGTTGGCTGCACGTCGATGATTTGTTGCGTATCATCAATTGGTGCATCGAACACGAGACCCTCGAGGGAGCCATTAACATGTGCGCGCCCAACCCGATGCCGAACCGCGAATTCCTCAAGGCCCTGCGCGACGCCTGCGGCGCAAAGCTTGGCCTGCCCGCGGCCATTTGGATGCTCGAGATCGGTGCCTTCTTCATGCGCACCGAGACCGAGCTACTGCTCAAGAGCCGCCGCGTGGTGCCGGGCACGCTGCTCGAGTCCGGGTTCGAGTTTAATCACCCCACCTGGCCAGAGGCCGCCCAAGCCATCGAGGCAAAAAGATAGGAACGGAGCCAAGCGCTTGGCCAAGTTCAGGGTATGAATTGAAGTTGATCTGTGAAAATCTGTGTCTCACGCCCGAGGACGGCTGGGACAGTCGCCCCTACCTCCGCCCGTTCAACTTTCGGCGTTTCTGGTTCAATAGCTTCGGCAACTGGTTCAGCGGGTTGTGATTTAACTGTAGAGAGCGGCTGTGCTGGCACTTCAGCAACTGGATCAACTGGCTTTGCTTCCTTAGTAGTAGTCGACTGCGGCGAATCACTACACCACACCAGCACCAAGGCTGCGATTGTGATTAATAGTTGTTTCATTTCCCTTCAGCTTTCAATTCTTCAGCCGCCTTGGTTCCGTGTTTTCTAAGGAGGGCGCTCATGACGAGATTTTTAATGACATCGCGCAATCTGGTTTTCAGTCTCCATTGAGATCATTGTTGCGGATTTTCCGCAGTTTGCCTGCCATCTGGGCCTTGAAGCGAGCTATGGTTTCTTGGTGGGCAGGATGCTGAGCGAGGTTGGTGTACTGGTGCGGATCTTTTTGTATATTATAAAGCTCTATGCCTTTAGCTCCATTTTCACCGTACTGGATGTAGGCCCACTCATCCTCACGTAAAAGAAACCCGTTGCGCATGGGGGCTACGGAAAAGGCGGCGGTGCGCACTGTATGCTTGGGGTCATCAAGCATTTTGGAAATATCCTTACCCTGCAGGCGCGATTGGGTGGGTAGACCGCAGAGGGCCGAAACAGTGGGATAAAGGTCAAGCAACTCGGTCAACGAATGGCATACAGCGGGTTTCTTGTTGGGTACCTTGATTATGAGCGGTACCTGCGAGGATTCATCGAGTAAACTCACCTTGGCCCAAAAATCGTGCTCGCCCAGATGATAGCCATGGTCGCTGGTGAAAATCACGATCGTGTCATCCTCTAGCCCAGTTTTTTTTAGCGCAGCCAGTACCTTGCCCACCTGCGCATCCATGAAACTCACCGAGGCGTAGTAGCCACCTATGGCCTTCTTTTGACGTCGAACATCCATCTTCATGTTCACACTGGTCTTGTAGTTAATACCCGCCTTAGGAATGTCATCCCAGTCTCCTTCAACCTTGTGTGGCAGTTTCATTTTAGAGTAAGGCAGAAAGGGTGGATAATATTTTTCTGGTGCCACAAACGGTACATGTGGGCGAACAAAGCCTACGCCCAGAAAGAACGGCTTCTTCTGTTTTGCATACTTTGCCAGCAGTTCACAGGCCTTCTTGGCAGTTTTGCCATCTGAATGAACCAGATCGTCACCTTCAGCTTCCACTACCACAAATGTGTTGCCACCAACGACCGGCCGTTTGCCATCAGGATTGCCCTCCAGTGTCTCACCTTGTCCGGGGGCTTTCCACTCCGGGCCTTGACTGTTGAAGCGCTCGGTCCACGAGGCAGCGTCATCGGCACCATGACCACCCTGCTCAATGCCCCCGGGAACACCCATATGATAGATCTTGCTGACGCGCGCGGTGTGATAGCCGTTATTCTTGAAATGCTGCGACCACGTCGATCGGTTGCCAATCTTTGGGCGCGGACTTTTATATCCCAAAACACCTGTCGCATGCGGATAATAGCCACTCATAAATGACGCACGCGATGGACCACAATAAGTGCCTTGACAATAGGTGCGCGTAAAGCGTGTACCTCTGGCTGCAAGAGCATCGATATTCGGTGTCTTGCAGACCGTATTGCCATAGCAAGACAAAGCAGTTGAAGTCAGATCATCAGAAATAATGAAGAGAACATTATATTTCTTTGGAGCTGCAAAAACATTGACTGCAAAGAAAAAGAGCGAGAAGAGAATTAGCCAATTCTTGGGCATGCAGCCAAAATTTATTATTCAACTTCAAAGTCAACCACTAAATCTGATCGAGTTACTCAAACTGGGCCAAAGCTTACGTTAGTCTGGACGGGTTGATTAT
>CALCOW010000250.1 GCA_937899935.1 uncultured Phycisphaerae bacterium | reverse complement strand
TGAATAAGTAAAAGACTGAAGTCTTCGACATCCACAGCTCCATTGAGATCAAAGTCTGCAATGCACTCAACAGTGTTTGAACACGAGCCCCAGTGAATCAAGAGCAGGCTAAAATCATTAATGTCAACTTGCCCATCGTGATTTGCGTCTCCAGGATCCGGTGCAACGGGGTGGAACCAATGAGAGGCGCCGATCACTTGATTGCTTAAGCCGCCACCAGAAAATGAGACGATGAGGCCAGCGTTGCCATAGCGTTCAAAAAACTCTACTCGAATCGCATGTTTTCCTGCTTGCAGTGCTATTTGGCCAGTGACAGTTTGCATGCCATGTAAACCGTCATTATCAACGACCAGCTGATCACCAATGTAAAGAGCTGAACCGTCGTCTGAAGCAGTCGAGAAGGTATAGGTATCGGCAACAGGCACATCGATATAGCCAGTGTACAGTGCGCCGACTAGGTCATTCAGTCCAGATCCACCAAAAGCGTCAGGAGTGCTTGTGATATCAATCGTAGAAATCACTTCTTCACTGTAAGGAGTGAGTTCATTGAAGTCAGGTAGAAAATCGAGTTCACCGATCTGGTAGTAAGCGGCGGTCACACCTGGATCAACATAAATTGGGTTTTCCGGAAGACGGGGCACCAAAATTTCAACCAATACAGTTGCGGTATCCAAACTACCGTCTTCACCTAACACCGTGTATTGAAAACTGTCGGTGGTTGCACTGGACTCAGCGACGGGGTTATATCGTAGATGAGTCTCACCGTCGACATCAATAGTTTGTATGGTTGCCCCAATTGATGAGGTGCTATCAAAATCGAAAAGCTCAACATCGGTACAGTTAGCGCCTGCATCGTTTGCTAGGACATCAATGTCGACAGTATCAGATGGTACTACTTGAACATAGTCATCGTTTGCGACCGTATCAGAGCTTCCAATGAAACATGAAGATGAATCAAGAGCATCAAGGTAAGCACTCATCGTTTCCTGCACGCTGGGATGGAACCGGAGCTGCATATTGCTAATGCCGCCTGGGCACGTATGGCAATAGCTCATGATGGTTCCATTGCTTGCAGTTTCACAGGCTCCATTGGCACAGTTGTCTATTGGTGGGTCATAGTCGTGCGTATGAGCGGTGCCGCAGTTGTGCCCAGTTTCGTGAGCATAGACCACGATGTCCCAGTTCGAGTTGTGGTTGTCTTCAAGCGGTTGAGGGAAAGAACCGGCAAGATTCCCTGAAAGTGCAAAGCCATAAGTTGGATTGCAAACCGTACCCAGCCACGCAACACCACCGCCCAGGCCGCGCGGGCTTATGAAATGGGCTAGATGTCGGTACACGTGCCCCATCTCGCTTGTCCAGTGCGCTTGAAACTGTTCGAGTTGTGGCCCAGAATCAGTGGCGGTCCAGATGTCTTCATCAGGCCAAAACCTGAGGAACTCGATCTGGAAGTTCACATTGAGATCACGTGAGAAAATAAAGCTCTTTGCAGCTGTGATGGTTATGGCATAGGCACTGGCAGCGTTTTGGTTGTCCCCAAATAGATCTGTGAACTCACTGTCTGTCTCAATCGCGAGGTCTAAAACTCGACAACTTGTTCCAACTTCCCGTTTGGATCTTGGTCGATCAGATCTCTTTGGTGTGATGGTTGGTCGACCGGGAACTTCTAGGACTTGGCAGGAAAAATTCGGCGTTTCTAACAACTCTGGATTTGTCTGCGTCAGATTGAAGATGACCGGATTCATCTCATCTTCATTGAAATCCCCACTTGAAACGACATAGACCTGTTCGTCTAAAGTAATCCAGCCATGACACCCCAGTGGTGAGAGACCCAAAAAGACAGAACTGTCTGGAGCCCCAGTAACAACGCCTCCAAAAGTCAGTAGATCGGGGCGGGGGAGCGGGAGGTCATACCACTGTCCATCCTGATCTTGCTGGGTTGCAAGGATCTTTGCAGAGGGTGAGAGCGAATCAATGGCAGTCAGAGTGAGATCAATAGTTGTTTCATGAGACAAAGGGAATCCATGAACGAGGACCCGACTCTTGTTTCGAAGCTGTTCATAGAAGACAGGCTCAAGTTTGAGCGGTGTCACCATCTGGTGGCTCTCTACCTCGCGATCCACCTGTAACGGTGAAAGAGCCACTATTTGAGATGAGGTACTGTTTGAGACAGTCTGCATCATCAGTAAGAAGATGCCATTTTGAAGAAGTAGCACTGGAGCCTAATTCCTGGACGCTGAAGCACGAACATTTAGGTGGCCGCAACTATGAG
>CALCOW010000249.1 GCA_937899935.1 uncultured Phycisphaerae bacterium | reverse complement strand
GAGATCGTCTCAGTTGGAGATCTTTGTGCGGTCGAGGGTATTGGTGATTTCGAGATTGGCGACACCATTGCCTGCCCAGAAGAACCTCATCCGATTGCCCGTATTGCGGTTGATGAGCCGACTTTACATATGCTCTTTCGTATTAATGATTCACCAAACTCTGGCAAAGACGGTCAATATGTAACATCGCGACAGTTGTCAGAGCGTTTGCAAAGAGAACTACGCTCGAATCTGGCATTACGTGTTGAACCCGGTGAAACGTCTGAAGAATTCAAGGTCTCTGGTCGTGGACTATTGCACCTCGGTATTTTGCTAGAAAACATGCGACGTGAGGGCTATGAGCTTACGGTTGGTCGCCCTAAGGTTATTGAGAAAGAAATTGATGGACTTAAGTGTGAGCCGATAGAACTTTTGACCGTTGATGTTGATAAAGACAATGTTGGCGCTGCTCTCGAGTTACTTGGTAGTCGCGGTGGCGAGGTACAAAAGCTCGATCAGCGTGGTGATCGCATGTATGTTGAATGCGAGATACCTTCGAGGGGACTCATCGGGCTACGGAGCCATTTGTTGACGGCTACCGGTGGTGAAGCGGTGATGTACCACTGTTTTCAAAGATACGCCCCGGTTCGTTCCAAGGTCTTCCGCCGTCCCAATGGCGTCATGGTGGCCACGCAAGCGGGGCAGGCAACAACCTATTCGCTCTTAAATTTGTCACAGCGCGGTGTGATGTTTGCTGAGACCCAAGATGTTATCTATGCCGGCCAACTTGTCGGTGAAAATAGTCGAGATAATGATCTTGGTGTCAATGTGGTCAAAGGTAAAGCATTTTCAAATGTGAGAGAGGCTAATAAAGAAGCCACGGTGACACTCAAGGCGCCAAGGCTCTTTACTTTAGAAGCCGCTTTGGAGTACATCGAAGATGATGAACTGGTTGAGATTACACCCAAGGCCATTCGTCTCCGCAAGCGCATTCTCGATGAGACGAAGCGTAAGCAACTGAGTCGTAACCGTGATTAGGCTTGCTACAGCCCATAAATACAATTGATTCAGAGGTGGCCATTCCAAAGGAAGGCCAAAAGGCATATTGTTCATAGGTAGATGTGGTGGGGTGTGCGGGGTTGTTCGGCGCTGAGGATCACACCTATGCTCGTTTTCTTACTGGTACTATGGTCGGTGGGCCTCATTGGCGCTGTTTTGCTTGTCATCGGTGGTCGGCGCGGAGGGCAGATCAATCAACATCTGTTGTGCCGCCGCTGCCGCTTCAATCTCAGTGGCCACAACCAGGTGCCGCTGATCTGTCCTGAGTGCGGTCGTGATCTTGCGGCTCGTCGGGCGACGATTCGTGGTGAGCGATCGCCCTTGCGATTGGTTATTACCATCGGTTTTTTGACTTTGGTGGTAACCAGCTTTGGACTCAGTGCCACTCTTGTTGATTTAGTGCGACCGTCCATAACCAAGCTGACGGGTGTGACAAAAAAACAATTGATGGGGATGTTGCAAGATTCCAGGCGCCCGGGTGAGCAAGCACTCGCTGCCAGCGGTCTGGCGGCGGCTATTGGAGTCAACAATATTGATCGAGAAGATGCTCAGCAGATATTTGCAATTCTATCTCAGAAGTCTATTGATGAATTGGCCAATGATCAGGGGTGGTCTAATCTCTTGATAGCGCTCTTTGATGCAGAGCTGCTGTCTCGAACACGGAGGCTTGACATGATTGAACGCATGTCGGAGCTTGATTGCGAACTGAGTACCCAAGCATGGCCCGGATACCTCCACTTAACGGTGGGGCTTCGGCCCCGTCAGCCCACATGGGATGCTCTTTTAGTGAAACTGGTCGGAGCCTGGGGGAGTAGCAGCCTCCAAATCAAACAACTAAAGATTGATGGTCAGATGATTAGCCCTCAGCAAATCACCACACTCACAAACCTCTGCCCAACCAAGGCGTCCGGGATCATAGATCGTATGTTCAGCGGTCTTATGGTTGATATTCGATCCCTTCCCAAAGGGAGCCATCTGGTCGACTTTAATGTGAGAGTGCAGCCATCGTTTCGCGGTGGCACGGGGAATTCACCAGCCTTATGGGATCAATCGATGCCTGAGCGACTCACTCATGTTGAACAAACGATAGAACTGGTCGGGCCGTTGCCTGCGCCAGTGATGGTGCCCATCGATGAAGTCCTCGCGGTGAGTTTACAAGAAGCCACAACAATCGCAGTCAAGCGTGGTGCTGGTGGCTTCTTGCTTGAAGTGATGATTGATCAGGATCAACTTCCACTTGGTCTTTCTGGTGATATAGTGTTGCGCTTGCCCGATGATCGGCTGATTTATCTTGGTCGCGTTCAAGTGTTGCCCGGCCGTGCCGATGGTGATGGTTCTCAATCACACTATCATTTTCAGCCATGGGCGACGGGCTTTCAGCCTGAAGATCATCTGGTCGACGTGCCTGTGACGGTCGAAATAATTCCTTGGACGAATCACCCCATGTTTCGGCAGGCGAAGGCGGCTGATGAGCCGCTGCGAATGTTGGGCGATTTGGCTGTCCTTGGTTTCATAGAGCCAGCAGATTTGCGCAAGGTGCGCGACCCATGATTGAAGTTGTGTTTTTTCCACTCGCGCTGGTGATCTCAATCTGCACCTTGTTGCTGATGTGCTTTGGTGTTGGTGCGCGGAGCGGCCAGGAGCGCAGTCGCTTGGCGATCATCGGTGCAAGTATCTGCGTGCTGGTATTTTTGATTGGTACTATTACGGTTTGGCAACCCTGGATAAGGCAGCCAGCGTTTGTTCCAGTTGATCGTCTCACAGAGATGAGCAACCAAGAGTTGCTCAAGCTTTGGCAAGACGGCTCGTCAGTGGGCTCCTTTTCACAGGCGAACATCAGCCGCGAAGTACAGTCGCGTCTGGAAATGCATGTATTCCAGACTCGTGAAAGACAAAGCATCGTTGAACGAGCGACTCAGTTGGTGATTGATGATCCCACCGGCGCCGGTCTTAGCTGGCTTTGGCAGGTGCGTCGTTGGGCGATTAGTGATCTGTTATCACAAAAGCAGACTGATGCCGTTTTGACTCGACTTATACAGGAAGACTTTTATCCTGTTTTAACGAAACGTCAATCGGGCATCCTAGTGAAAATACAAAACCAGGGTGATTCAACGAGTCAGGGCATCTTTAGTCTTGGGCTGCCGGATGAGAGTGTCAGAAATGAAATCGAAGTTATTGGCTTGGAGAGTGATGGTGTTTTGTATTCAGATGCGAGCCCATCTGGCAACTCTAATTCGACCACAGGAAGCTCTCGATACAGATATTCGTTGAACAAAAGGGGTGGTTTCATAAGAATGCCTTATCGGAGTCAAGACTCGGACTGGGCGACTTCATTGTTGAGAAAAGGTGCTCTGACCGAAGCTCATTTGCGACTGACCATTGAGAAGAGTGATGCTGCTGGTCATACCACAAAGGTGATTTCAACTGTGAAACTTGAAGTCAAAGTCGATGAACTCTTGAGTTCTCGAGAATCGATTCTGAAGTCTGACATTGGCTTGTTAGAAACAACAGAAGATCCCATGGCAGCTTTATTGCTAGAAACCGTCATTCGATCGGATATTCAGGCGACCGCACAGGCAAATGAGCAAGGATATACACTGAGTCTTGTCTTTAGTCCGAATCGAAGGATTAAGAGGACACCGATATTGCTGCCTTTTAATGTCAGCATGTCAATGGAAGTGCTTGAACCATTATGTGATTCGGGAATTCGGCGAGCGACGATCCGGTTGCCGAGCAATGATCTATTAACAACATTGCCACTGAAGAGCCCGGCATCTTGGACAACCGTCCGCTCTGGAACTAGTAGGCTCAATTTGGATTGCACCGGTGAAATTCCAGCGTGTGTGGATGTGCGTTTAAAGTACCAACCACCTTCCACAAGAGGTTTCAACTTTCGTGATCCCCAACTCGTGTTTTACGGCGATGATCTTATTCTTGAAGATGTACCAGTGTTGATCAAAGAGCCTGAAGAAGCGGCTCCCTAGGTAACGGCCACCATGGCTCTGGATGAGCCTGGCCGGTGGCCTATTCTTGCCAGGGTTCCC
>CALCOW010000248.1 GCA_937899935.1 uncultured Phycisphaerae bacterium | reverse complement strand
GCCACGTAAATCTTCTGAAAGTGCGTGGCCGCGATAAATCAACGGCGAGCAAGCAGCCGTGAACTGCGCCAACTTTCCATCTTTGGTAAGAACGCCGGATTGGTAGCCCCTATTGACGCCAGGTGTCTTGTGTATTGGATAGACCTTCTTATCAGGACTAATCGGCTCATAGACCCCGGCAAATTGGCGTTGCCTGGGGTTTCGGGCTGCATAGTGTGGTGACACCAGATCCATCAATAGCGGATTGCTATTTGGCGTGTAATACAAGCGGCCGTAATCATCCTGTGCAATACCCCACTGGCCATATCCATGTGTAGGCTCAAGCTCAAGTCGATCACCATCAAAACGCAAGCGAACCGGATGTTGTGACAAATAGATCCAATTATCGAGCCCCCTCAACAGACCATTGGCGGCGTGTTCAGGACTATCAAGTCCACCGAATCCAGTCAGAATCGTTTTGGTCTCATCGGCAATACCATCACCATCTTTATCACGACAAAAAAGTAGATTGGGTGGCGCTAGTACAAGTGCTCCGTCATACATGGGCAGCACCGCCCTTGGCAGTACTAACTCATCCAAAAAAGTCGTACGTGTATCCATACGACCATCGCTGTCACTGTCTGTAATAATCGCAATTTGACCGACAGGCAAGAACTCATCGCCACCATCGATGTCTGTCATATAGCCGCGCATCTCGACAACCCAGAGCCGTCCATCTGCACCGAAGCGTGCCAAAATTGGATCGCCGATCAACGGTTCACTGGCGACTAAGTCAACACGGTAACCAGATGGAACCACCAAACCTGCTCGCGCCTCTTCAGGCCCCAAGACTGGGGCCGGCGGAAGTACGAGGTGTTCGGGAAGCTCGCCTTGCACTTCATCTGCCCGATCTCCTTGTTGTGCCATGACAACGGGACCCGACATGATTGCTAGCAGTAAGACACACTTCTTAAGAAACTGCATCTTTAAGTCCCGAGCGGAGATTTTGTTTTTGCATCAGGAACAAACCAGATATTTCTAAACTGTACCGCATGCCCATGATCTTGTA
>CALCOW010000247.1 GCA_937899935.1 uncultured Phycisphaerae bacterium | reverse complement strand
AACAATCTCATTATCATCTAAGTAAAAGTTGATGCGACCATCAACAAAGTATGGGTCTCGAACAGTTCCACGAAACGACACCCGCAATCGATGTTCATCCAGGCGTTCTTCAACCACAAATGCAGGATGATCTAGATGCGCCGTTACATACAAGGGTCTTTCACCTTGATTATGAGCCGTGTCCTGGCGATGAATGATCAGATTGCCTGCGTCATCCTCCTGTAGCACAAGGTCCTTTCGCTCATCGACCCAGCTACGAATCCAGCTTAGGACTCGCTGCTCCCGGCCAGCTGCTGTTGGCAGCGATGTGAGTTCTCGTAACCACTTCAGATGTTGAGTTTTTTGATCTGACATAGATACTCCGATTTAGCATGGCTCTCTAGACACCTCACTGTACTCGAAAGCAAAGCAACAGGTGGCTGGTATAACCAGCCACCTGTTGTGTGAGGGGTTCTTTTCTTGAGGTGATCCTGCGTTCTCTTATCACTCAACGCTACGGCGACGGCGTTTCGAGACCAAACCTGCTAAGCCTAAGAGAGCGAACGCTCCTGGTGCTGGCACATTCATGTAGATGGTTGGGTTATCAACCCAAGTGGTCTCAGTAATACCAGTCCATGTCTCTCCGGAGATGTTCATGTCAGTCACGTTCGAGAGAACGGTGTACAAATCTGACATTGTCGCGGTTTGGGCACCTAAGCCATAATCGATACGCCAATTCACACTCATATCAAACGCATAGTCAAAGTGATGCCAAACATTTGTTGCGAGACCCTGGCCACTACTCGCCCACAATCGAATGTCTCCACTCCAGAATGTGACTGACGACACACGATCATCCATGATCCAATCAGCTCCCCAGTCATAAAAGACCCCACCATTTCCAATGGCTGCTGAGAAGTCTCCGTGGAACTTATCTGGTGCTTCGAAGATATAGCCACCAGGGGTGACATCATGAAAATTCATGTGTCCGTCAGGCGCCCCACCATTAGCGAGCCATGTCGGGGTGTAGTAACTTGAGACACCATTGATCGTGTCTTTGACGAGCCACCCATCAAGATCGACATCGTAGTTACTGTGTGCCAGATAGGTTTGGGTTTGAGCAAGAACAGGGGTAGAACAAAGGAACAGCGCAGCTAAAGCAATCAATCGGTTTGAGCGTTTCATCGAATCGACTCCATGGTTTCAGACCGAAGTGTGTGGAGTTGCCATCGCCCCACTCTCAGCCCACCTGTCATGGAAACCGGTTGAGATTTTCGCCAATGCCCGCAGAGCATCGGGTTCACTACAAGACGCGGAAGCCACGCTATTGAGGGGCAAGTTTACTTCTACAATTTGAAATTCAGCTCTTAGAGAGCCCGAAGGCCCTTTTAATGCCGGCGAGCAAGGTTATTTGGGCTGTGCTTGAGGGCCTGTCAAACACCTCGTTACCAGGCCCCACCTTTGATGACAGGCAAGGTGCGGTGTGGATCTGACTGGGGATGCTCTTTGTCTTCGATCTGCTGCTGAAGCTGCTGCTTTTGTTGTAATAGACGGGCGACTTCGGTTCGCTCCTCGTCATATTCACTGACTTCCGTAGGAAAGGAGATGATCTCTTTACCCGCCTTCCCAACTTCTTCGGTAAGGCCCGTCAGCACCGCACCTACACCTTTTCCAATCTCTTCAACGGCCTCACAACTAATCAGAATCTGTGTGCCCAAGAATAGACTAGGAAGCATGGTAAGTCTGATTTTTGAATTACAACGAGTCACATCGCATCGCCTAATATTTAATGCCCACCCTTATTCTCTGACGTTTCTTTATCAGATTCAATTGTGGAGTCATTTGCGCCTTCCTCATCAGCATGGCTCTCGAGTTTTTCAAGTTTGATTCGATCTGCCTCGATCTCTTTGCGAAGCTGCTTTGCCCTGAGCTTTTCTGCTTCAACCGGGTTTAAGCTCGGATCATATCTGCCCGGAAGCAAATTAACCACGTCGTCTGCGAGCACTTGCTCCGTACCCTCCTCAGCATACACGCCTGTACGGAGTGGATCAGAGTCACTGATTGGCTGGTTGATTCCTTCCAAGTTTGTCATGATTCGGTCTTCTTGATCATCACCCTCATTCTGTAATTTGGTACCAAGTTGACCGATGACCTTTTTGTCCGGCAAATTGCCTGCATTGCTTTCCTCAGCGACCGCCCTTCCGCCAACAGTCGCTCCCTCTGTCTCCCAAAAAGAACAGCCTGTGGCAAGCGCCAGAAGAGAGATTAATCCGCAGCGCACCACTCGCCTCAATGTCAAAAAACATCGCCTCGGCATATTTGCTTCTCCCTTATACTCCTAATGGAGCGAGTCATCCCACCATAATACACCCCAGAAAGACGACGGCTTAATGAGCGGTAGAAGTGGCCGCATCCTTATCCAATTGCTGTTCTCGATCCCGTACCTCAGCATCCGAAGCAAGTAGAACAGCGATCCAAGCAAGATCGGGGGTGTGCTGCAACATGATCTTAAGAATCATGGTCAGTGGCACGGAGAGAATCATACCAACTGGTCCCCAGACCCAACCCCAAAACACCATCGATAAGAAAACCACCAGCGTCGAGAGTCCGAGTCGAGTCCCCATCATGCGAGGTTCAACAACGTTGCCGAGAACATTATTGATCACGAGATAACCCGCAAGAATCACGACCGCCCATTCCCAATCAAGTAGGACCCAAGTCAATAAGACCGGCGGAATTGCTGCCAATATTGAACCGAAGGTTGGAATAAAATTCAGTAAGAATGCAAGCAAACCCCAAAGCACTGGATAATCAGTCCCGACCAACCAACATAAAGCTCCAGCCAAAATGCCGGTTGCCAAACTCAGTATTGCTTTAACTTTGATATAGGTCTGAAGGTCGCCAACAATCCCTGAAAATGCTTTGAGATCTGCTTCTGGATTTGTGACCGCCACACAGAACTTTCGGGGAAGCCCCGCTGCTTCAGCCAGTATAAACACAACCATCAGCATGACAAACACACTGTTTGACATGATGCTACTCAGTGTTCGCAATGCTAACGTGACGTAAGGCAGCAGATTAGACGGATCAAGAACACCATCTGTCTCTGTTTCATCTGTCGAGGACACTTGATCTGATGCAGCACCTGTCGAAATGGTTGGATCGATGTCGTCCTCAGAGTGACTCAAGAGAGGATTCACATAATCACCAAGTCCAATCTTCTCAATAAAAGGGTCTATTGGCTTGAGTCGTTCTTGCAGCGCTGTCTGATATTCCGGAATTCGGTTTAGAAAACTATTAATTGACTGCTTCACAATAAAACCGACAACTACGAAAGCGATTAATACAACAATAAAAACAATGACGACTGCTAACCACTGTGGGACCCTATGGTTTTGTAGCCAGTTCACAGGTGGGATGCATAAGACTGCAAAGAAGACCGCTGCCGCTATTGGCACCAGCAAACTAGAGGCAAGCTGCAGCCCCGCAACGACGACAACCAACCCCGCCAATGCCATTATTAATCGCCAGCCATTGAAACTCGCATTGTCCTGTTTTTTTGTAGAAGATTCCATTGAGCATCTCACTAGAGGTCATAGGGATTTCGGTCCTACTGAGACCATTGTCGGCTATTAGCAGACGATCAGAAAAATTTAGTCGCCGTCATTTAAGTAAGACAGCTACAGAAACCGTTCCCTGTGACCAATAGGCAACGCTCAACAAGCAAACTTATCTTGATCGTCGTCTAGGGTGACCAGATCTCTTTGAACTCACCGGTCTCTGTCAGCCGAGTTCCCCAGACATCATTGCTCGCACAATGATCCGACCGCCCAAAGGAGACCGTCGGACCAATTCCTAGGTCGAGATTTTTCATCGAGTGCAGCTGAGAAATCAGCAAGGCCACTGACTATAAAGCACTGGCCAGAGAACGGAAGAGAATACTGCAGCAAGTCAGCGCCCCCTCTGCTTTGGCCAGCTCATCAGCTTCAATCAGTTCAACTTGATAACCAGCAGCATCAAGTAAATCTGCCGTCCGCGGATAGGCTGCAGCGGCTAGCAATCGTCCATTGACGGCAACGACATTGGCCGCCATTGGTTCAGCAGGATCCACCTCGATACATCGAGTATCTGGAAAGTGACTGGCTTTAATCCAAGCGGGATTGTGAAGCAATGTCTCTTGGTCAATTGCACAGCACGCCGATTTAAGATGCAGGCAGTCATGCACTTGTACCGGCTCTACGTGATAGCCATAGGGTGACAAGCAAACGGCCAGCGATTCTGCCCCGCCCAAACTTGTACGTGTCGAGATACCGACCCAAAATCGATTTCCAAGCCGAACCACATCTCCGCCATCAAGCGTTGTGGTCTCATTGATGCTTCGGATATCTCGGTAGACACTTAGTGAATTGCGAATGCTTGCAGCTTCATTTCTTCTTGATGGCGCACCGGGCCTGGTCATAACTGCAATTTCGTTGACCACGATAGCTGTATCTTCAACAAAGACTGCATCTGGGCACCCATGTTCTGGAGGCACCTGAACAATGTGACAACCACACGCCCTCAGAACTTCGACATAGTCGGTGTGCTGTTTTATTGCGCGCGTAAGATCGATTTTTTCACGATGCAGATGCGTCAGTTGGCACTGATCAATAGTGTTACTGACGGGCCGCACAAGCGCCATCAGATCTGGCTTGGTTGACTCTTGATCACGGTCACTTTGACTCAATGACTGTTCTTCCAGCCGGAGGCGTGCAACAACAAAAACAAGTTACAAGTTACTTGATGCTGAGGCGCGCTAACAATGCCCTGGTTTCATACCCATGATCACACTGATTGACGAGGCAACATCGTTGTTGCCACTAATCATTGAGCATGATACCGGCAACACCACCGTCACCACCGAAACCACCACCTTGACCACCTTGACCACCTTGACCACCATCTTCGCCCCCATGGCCACCTTGACCACCTTGACCACCACCTTCGCCACCCTGACCACCCTGACCACCCTGACCACCCTGACCACCCTGACCACCGCCAAAACCGCCAGGGCTATCATGCCAAGAGCGACTCATTAACGCGGTTAATTTTTTCTGTGTCATTGAGGGTAGGTTTTCGATCACCCAGGCAATCCGATCATGAACTCGCTGAGGCGCATTGACAAACATCAAGCCACCACTTGCAACATTTATAGAGGCAATATCTCCTTGGTTGCTATGCCATAGTTCGGGATAGACCAGATTTCGTATCAACTCGGTTAAGTTGACTGCCGCTTCACGCGGTGAATCAACCGTGGTCATTTGATTCTGGTCCCAGACCATACCTCTGAGAGTGTCCTCGATTGAATAGCAAATCAACGTGGTTGAACGACGATCAAAACCTTCTTGGGTACCTAAATCGAGGCGACCATCACCTTCTTCCAAAATCAACTTATGACTATTAAAGGTGCCCTCATATATCGCCCTATTGGCACGATCTAAGAAATCTTCGACGGTCATTGTTCCGGGCCGAATAGCAAGGCTCTTTTTCAGAAGTGATTCCGATATCTCAGGGTATACGTAGAGAGTTAACTCAGATGATTTAGCAAAATCTTCCAAGATTGGACCCAAAGATACTGCTTCCGAGCCAATCGTTATTCGCCTGTTTCGCAGATCCGCCGCCAATCCCGATTCTGACATCGGCGCCACCTGACTCATCATCGTTTTGTCGTTGACGCCGTTATCGTCTACGGCCAGTAAGCCGGCAGCGGTCAATAAACCGACTGTTCCAGTAATGATAAGTGTATTCATAGCGATCCTCCTGTAAGACAATCGGTTGGCCCGCTGCAGACATTGGGCTAGTTGTTTCATCTCACCAAGCTCACCAATAGCGAACTTCAGTGCCTGTGATTCGGAATATCCTTCGAGAACAAGATCTCTCACACGCTCTTCGAGATGCGAGGTCAACTCATCTGTTATTGCTTGACGACGCCTGGCTGGCAGGCGCATCATCATTGAAAGTTTTTCAACAAATTGTCGCACCGACACCATTATGCAGGCTCCTTCTGCCCACTCGTCGATGGCAAAAACGCATCGAGCATTCTTAGAAATGCACGATGAGCCGCAGCACGCTGCTCCAGTTTTCGCCGACCTTTGGCAGAAAGTCGATACCACTTACGTTTCCGCCCAGCACGATCCGTTTCGGCACGAACCGTCTCCCAGCTGGCCAACACCATCTTGCTGCGCTCAAGTTCATGCAACAGCGGATAGAGAGTCCCGGGCGTCAACCTCACCGCACCATCGCTACGAGCGCCAACCTGTTTCATAATGCTGTAACCGTATTGAGGCCCGTCAGCCAGGACACAAAGCACCAGTAGATCGGCCGTCTGGCGAGCAAGCTGTCGCGTCGAACTGTCAATCACTGCTGGGTCACTGGCCATTCGTATCTCCTATATAACTCAGAATACAATATATCATAGATCGATATATCGGTCAAGAATAATTCTGACTATTCACCTATGTCTACATCCGGCTTGTCTCTTGCGGACGTTCCCAGAAATTAGGAATCTGGCTGATTCGAACCTGTCGAGGGCTGGGATTGGCCAGCCTGTCGCCCCCGTAGCAGTGTCTCTATGGCCTGATCTAAGAGCTGATAGTCTTGATTTTCACGGACATGCTCAGGGTCATCTGAAGCAAAAAAGACTGGTCCGGGGTGCAGAAATCGAATCAGCCCTTGTTCGTCAACCACAAACGTGACACTGGTGGCGCCGCGGTTGCCACGATCTAAGTA
>CALCOW010000246.1 GCA_937899935.1 uncultured Phycisphaerae bacterium | reverse complement strand
GCTGCAAACGTACGCCAGTCTTCTGCTTTATCGAATTTCTTCCACTTGGATACCTGCGGCCTCCTCGCCTCAAAGCCGAACTCAGAAATCACGTCGTGAAAGAGCTTTCCGACAAGCATTTGAACACCATCCGGCATCTGTTCCTTCCAGGCTGTCATCGGAGCCGTAGAGATCTCTCCCTTTTTATGACTGCCGCCAACAGACCATCCTTCGCGCCCCATCGGGTTGCCGTGATCACGGGTAACCTGCTGGAGACAAGGGTCGTAATCAATCCCAATCCACTCAGCGAGCGGGCGTAACTCGGCCTCTGGATCTGCCAACAAGCGATCGTAGACCAGAATTTTGAAGTGCTCGGGATAGAGCTTAGACCACTTGCGCATGAAGTAATAACTCAGGCGCATCTCAAGAAGGCGTTGGCCTAGGAATGGATAAGGAAGTTTCTTGTGAAGCTTCTTGTGATCATTTGCAATGCGATTCAGTTCGTCTCGCCCCATTTGATTGTGACGCATGTTGTGTATCGCAGAGTTCAATTGACCATATGGATTTCTCAGGACATAGATAAACTTAATGTCTGGATACCAAGCAAGCAGTTCAGGAAAGAACTCTGCCTGATGAACACCCTTAACAACAACGCGAAGTTGGTCAATCGGCTGTCCTTCGTAGTAACTCGAGGCTCGCACTGCTGAGCACAAAATAGCCTCAAGAAGTTCGCGGTCGCTATTGACCTGACCAGCATCTAGTCGCTTGAACATATTCTCTTTGAAGATGGTGCCATCGAACCCTCGGATCGTATTACTGAACCACTTATCACTGCAAAGCAATTCTATCCGTTCTCTCATGGTCCCAACACACGGCTTGCGATTGCTTGTGATATGCGGAGAGTCTGTGTAACGAAAAAAGTGCATCTCGTTACGTGGATAGGTAAACGTACTCGGATGGCCATCAAAGAGCATTCGACTCATTGAAGTGCCCGATTTACGCAATCCAGAAAGGAAAATCGGCCGGGTAATTCGATCTGTTTGACTCACTGGAGTTGCTTCAAGTTGTGTCATCGGAGAAGAAAACCTTAATAAATGTAAGAATCAATTGCGGACAGGTGCAGATCCGTCCTGCCACCCATTGAAGAGCAGAAGCATTATACGCAAGGCCTATCAAATTGTGCCTTAAGCATCAACTAAACGGCAGCTACAGCCTCTTCATCACCAGAACTTTCGGCCGCCTCAACTGCATTTTTCAACGCATGGCGGGCCACATGAGCCACCACCGCAACAGCCGCAATTGCTGCAACGAGGCCCACAATGAGCATGACGTAGTAAAGAGTGGAGTTATCCTCGTGCCCGCTGGCCAATCGAGCAACATGTTTTGCTGCCGTTCCGTAATACACGGTTACAAAATTCCCCGGCAGCATTCCAATCAATGCCAGGAAATAAGCCTTAAAAGTGACGCGTGTTGCCCCAAGCGCGTAACACAGCGGCGAAAACGCAATGGGCGCCAAACGCAGCAGAAGCATAATCTTGAAGCCCTCTTTGCCAGTTGCTTTATCAATAGCCGCAAACTTGGGATGCTTCTTCATCAGTTTTTCAACCGAATGCCTCAGCACATAACGAGATAAGAAGAACAGCACTATCGCGGAAATAAAGCCCATCACAATGACAAACAACCAACCCCACCAAAGGCCAAATAAGGCTCCAGCGGTCAGCGACGGAACAGCCTCAGGTATAAAAAAAATGACCAGCAGAAGAAAGATTCCCGCGAACAGCACTGGAGCCCAGAATCCCTGGTTCTCTATCCATGTCTCGATTGGCCCAAACCAAGGCCCCCCGTAAATTGCTAAGAGCGCGATAATGCCCAAGATGACCAGTGCAATCGCGACGCGAATAAAAATCTTTCGCCAACGATGCTGATCGCGCAACGTGTGCTTGATGGAGTCTCGAACCAAATTGGGTTGCATGGACGGCATGTGGGTGGTGTCGGCCTTTCCTGGGAGAGAGCTATGATAAAATGGTGGCTCCCTACCTCTAACAGCATCGGCTATTGCGGCGATGCTTGCAATTACCCTAAAAAAATACAGATGCACCTAAGCCTGGTAACCTATGTGCACCTGCGGGTGTAGCTCAATTGGTAGAGCGTCAGCCTTCCAAGCTGAATGTCGCCGGTTCGAACCCGGTCACCCGCTTTAATCCTAGCTGACAGGCATGGATCAGGGCATCTGGGCCCCCGCCGCCGGCCACTTCCGGAAATGAAGACCAACCCAAAGCGGTG
>CALCOW010000245.1 GCA_937899935.1 uncultured Phycisphaerae bacterium | reverse complement strand
TATACTATGGGTTTTATGGAAGAAGAGGTATTTCAGGTTTATATATCGACCGGCGGTGGTTATTGGACGTTTTTATTTGCCAGGCCAGGTGTCGTTCCGGACATGACGGTTGACGTTACCTTTAATATAGATATGTCTAACACAGAAATGTCATCAGAGGGTGTATTCCTTGCTGGGGGCAGTCTGTTTGGTAGTCCTGGGGATAACCCGATGACACATGCACCAGAGCTTGGTGAGCATGTGTACACAATAACCAAGGAAGTTCCAAAGCATTATAGTGGCAATTATATTTTTACGAATGGTTCCAGCGCTGGTTGGGATGCGAAGGAGCAGCTCGGTGGTCAGGAATGTGCTGATGCTGATAGCTACAACGATCGTATTCTTGTAACTGGTGCTGAAGATATGACAATCTCTGGATGTTTTGGTCTTTGCGGTGGTCCACTTTGTTCTGATATCTATGTTCCAGATCCTGTTGCTGTTACTTTTCAGCTTGATACAGCAAATGTACCATGTGAGGGCAATCCATTTGTTACGGGTACATTCGATGGCTGGAGCAGTGGTGGTCTTGAGTTGACGTTAGACGAAACATTGGGAGCTTACACTGGCACCCGTGATTTTATGCCAGGTGAGTATCAATATAAATTTGTTTGTAATGGCTGGACCGCGCAGGAAGATGTTCCTGCAGAGTGCGGTGTAGATAATGGGCAAGGTGGTTTTAATCGCCATCTTATGGTTGAAGACGGTGATCAAGCAATTGATTTGCCTTATACCTCATGGGGTGGTTGTCCAACTCCTCCGGCTTTAATTACGGTTGAATTCGAACTTGATGCAGAGGATGTACCTTGCGGAGACGGTAACCCCTGGGTAACCGGTACGTTTGACGGCTGGAGCGGCTGGGGTCTTGAGCTCATGCTAGATTGGGAAGGTGAGAGCTACTATGGTTCTATCGATCTTGCTCCTGGCGTATATGACTATAAATATGTTTGTGGTGGCTGGAGCGCTCAGGAAGATGTTCCTGCGGAATGTGGTGTTGACAATGGTCAGGGTGGATTTAATCGCCAGATTGATGTTTCCTCCGAAGATTTAGAATGTGATTACGATGATTATGGCTATGAGGAGTCGTGCTGGTTTGAAGTAGGTGATGAGGCCTGGGGTCAGTGTCCGCCTCCAGATTTTTGTGATATTTTTGACTGTGAGAATAAGCTCCACGCGATCGTTCTTGTGGACACTTCGCAGTATGATTTTGAGACCATAGAAGTTCGGATGACAGGCCCATGGTGGAACTGGGACCCGAATGGTGGTCCAATAGCAACTTGGCATGAGTTCTGGGATCCTCGTGATGCCCAAGATCTAGGGACAGGTGGTTTCTTCCACGTTCAGTTTGATCCTATTCCGACTGAGGAGATGCAGTACCTGTGGGTGATCAATGGGGAAACAGAACTAGGCGAGCTTCTGGCCAGTGATGACCTTAGCTGTATTCCATATACAGACTACTACAGCTATGCTACGCGTGCGTGGCAGCCGGAGGATTGTGATCCTCAAGACAATGAATGTATTTTTGCAGATATGTACGGCGGCTGTTGGATGGATGATGAAGAACCAGAAGAGCCGGAAGAGTTTGTTGGTTCAGTTGTAGCCTGCGACCCATGGCATTATGAAAATGGCTATGGTGGTAATTTCTTTGGTGTGGATCCGTGGGTTGCTGATTTAATCAACTCGGGTGATGTTTTGACAATAACCCAAGGAGATCAGTCTCACTCATTTACTGTACAAAACCTGTCGACTACAAGCATTGAGAGTTGTGTTGATGAATATGGTGATCCCGTTAATTATTATGTGTTTATCAACGGTAGTTTAGCTGACACTTTTGGCGAGGATCTCATGGTTGGGTCTACCTTTATTAATGAATCTCTTGTCTTAGGTTGTACCGATCCGATGGCATTCAACTTCAACCCGGATGCACTTTGGGATGATGGTAGCTGTGACTACAATGAGCCAGAGCTAACCCTAACAAACTACGTAACTTATGAGGTTCAAACGCTAGACAGTTACAACAACGGCACGAGTGCGACCGTTGT
>CALCOW010000244.1 GCA_937899935.1 uncultured Phycisphaerae bacterium | reverse complement strand
ATATGGGCGTGCCATGCCTGGACTGACTGATCGGAGACCTCTTTGATAAGTCTCTGCAAGCTCATATCGAATCCGCCGCATTTCATTTGGAGGCATGTCATCTGGATCACCCAGAACTGGATCAGAAGCAAACATTCTGTCCACACGCTCCTGGAGCGATTCTTCGGTGACCTCTGGATAATCTGGAAGCCGTGGCAGGCGCGCGGTGAGCACCTCTTGTGTGATCGCCATTCTATCCAACTCACCCTGCATACCGTCGACCACAGGTTGACTTCGTAGATACTGGACAAACATAAAAATTGAGATCATTGACACCACAATGAGAATCAGATTGACCGTAATGATTCCAAACCATTTGCCGATCAGATAACGACCTCGCGCCACTGGCTTCGAAACAAGTTGCCATATCTGTCGATCGCGTATCTCGAATGAAACGGTTGCACATCCAAGCATAAGCGTCAGACATGCCGCAATCGCAAATGTCAACTGCATGCTGTGACTAATGAAGGTTTGTATCTGGTAGCGCAGCGGCCTCTCTGCATCCAAAGCCAATGGAAGCAATGGCAATAAAACGAGCAATAGGATGATGAACAGTAAACTCAATCTTGTACGACTTGCCTCACGAAGCACCCCACTGGCAATGGCGGCCAGTGGCCCTCGTCCACCCCAGAAGAGAAGAGCAAGGCGCATGAGCATCGCAAAAGTGAATGTCAATAGGCCGATACCAGTCAATGCAACAACAAGTGAATCGAGGCCAAGTAATATGGCAAGAAGAATCGCCGCCGCCGTCACGACAATAACCGTGACCAGGGCGAGTGTTAACTCAAGCCACACCACCATGGCCAGCCACAGCAGCAAGCATCCCATCAAGAGCCAAGTCGTCCCTGGATTGAGCAGCAACCACTTCGGCATCCAATCAGGAATTGAACGCGTAAGCAAAAATGCGGCCAGCGCTGGTGGATCAACAAATTCACCCCCAGGTGTAATTTGCGTCTTCGCAAACTCAATAAATTCAGCGCCTCCATAGGTGACGCCTTCAAAAACATACTCACCGGTTTCGACAAACAGCGCTGGAGCTTCGTCCTCAACAGTCGATGAGTACATTTCCTGCATCAACGGAACGAGTCGACCACGGAATGAATAGGACTGAACTAGAATTGGCACAAACATGGCCACGCAAAGTCCCAGCAAGACCACCGTCAAAACGACTTTGGCCCACAATCGCCGCTGGACGCGGTCAACCTTCTGATAGCCAGAACGAATGCGTTGCATTAACTATCCCGCTCTTCTGATTCGTCAGATCCAAGAAGCTCATCAATAAGACCACGATCGACTTTCACTTCTTTCGTGGGCTCAGGGGTCTTCTTCTCTATCACCTCTTTGACAGGCGGCGCTTCGGTCATAAGGTCTTCGATCACGCCATCCTCAGCTGTTGGGGCAGCGACCTCACGTTCTATCTCGACTGAACGTTCGATATCCCCATCTTCTCGGCTCAACATATCAACAAGATCGTCACCCTGTGCATCACGATCGGCTCGCAAGAATTCCGCCGTCGCGCCTCCAGATTGAGCACCTGAAGTCTCAAGCTGCTCTTGACGGGCCTTTTCAACAATGTCCATAAACAATGACTCAAGTCGCTGACGAGGTGCCTGTACCTTTTCAATCGCCTTCCCCTCTCGCTCACTGATCACCGCGTCAATGCGTGAGATGGTATCGACACTCAATCGAGGCGTTTGAATCACCGTACGTTCGGTATCGGCAAGTAACTCTTCAGCAGTCCCCTGGGCGCGTATTTTGCCGCCGTACAAAACCACCATGCGATCACAGACATCTTCAACATCTGAAAGCAAGTGAGAACTCAGAATGATGGTCTTACCTCGACGCCCCAACTCAATAATAAGATCCTTCACTTGCCTCGTACCGATTGGATCAAGCCCAGAAGTCGGCTCATCTAAAAATATAAGCTCAGGAGCATGGATTAATCCTTGA
>CALCOW010000243.1 GCA_937899935.1 uncultured Phycisphaerae bacterium | reverse complement strand
TGGGAAAGAGAAGAGCAGCGAAGCACTGGAATTGGTGAAGGGCTGGCTATACCGCACGGGCGCATTGACGGCCTCAAACGCATGGCTTTAGCCATTGGCCGCCCTGCTGCACCAATTGACTTTCAGGCATGCGATCAAAAACCTGTTGAGCTCGTGATCTTGCTTTTGTCACCACCAGACCAAACAGGAGATCATATTCAGGCGTTAGGCAAGATCAGTAGAATGATGTCTGATGTTGCTTTTCGTAAAAAAGCTTACGCCGCACACAGCAGTGAAGAATTGCACGTCTTGTTCACTGAACCGGCAAATTGTTAGACAACGCCTCTGAGTCTGTCATACGTGTCAACAAGTCTATAAGTGCTTTTTGAGCATCGTTCAGTGCCCGGGCATAGTAGCCTTGTCGTGCATTCCAAACAGCCAACTGCCACCGAGAACGCCAGTTCTGATTATCGTTACTGAGTGCCTTCAGAAGCTGCTCCAGTTCACCGGCCTTTCGTAGTGTTTCCTCACTCGCTTCCATCTGTCCAAAGTACCTCTCCATTTGTGCCAATCGACGGTACGCTTCAGGGAGCACTGGTTGCAGATCGATCCCACGTCGCATGGCTTCGATGGCCGCAGAACCTTGCTCTGGACCTTGGCGCGCCCGTACCACCGCCAACTGCTCCCAAAGGGCTGGATTATTCGGCACCTCCTCAAGTATTCTTGTGAGTCTCTCGGACGCTTCATCCAACTCATCATTGTAGATCAGCAACTGTATCAGCTGGCCAGCCACGAGCATTTTATCAGGCGCTGCATCAACAGCACGACGCAGCGTTTTGATTGCAAGTTCAGTCTCGTCTTGCACAAGGTGATTTTGCGCTAGGACACTTGCGATCTCAGTGAAATCTGGCCTTCGTTCGAAGATCTCCGTGTTGAATGCCCAAACATCTTCAGATCGATCTTGCTTCGCTAGCACCCAACCATAGAGCTTGGCCACGGGCTCAGTACTGCGACGAGAGTAAACCATGTCTCTCAATATCTCTTCGGCCTGATCCCATTGCTCTAAAAATATAGCGACGCGAGCTCGTCGCATAGCCACCGCAGGCAGTCTTGAGTTGATAAGACCAATCCCACCATCAGCCATACTCGAAGACAGTCTAAGGTAGTGATCGGCAGCACGTAGGTGCTCAAGCTCATCATGAGTCATTGTTGGCAAGTTCGATTGCAATGCTAGTTCGATTGGAGACGTAATGAATGACTCGTGATAGGCCGCTCTCCAATCAAAGGCACGAATCACTGCCATTTGAATCGTCAAAAGCAATAGAACAATAGAAAGCACCACAAAAATCACGCCTGTTGGCTGTAGTTTTCCTTTGAACCTCAGTCTGGAATGCAAGAAGTTGACACTTTGATCACGGAATAGTCGCCATGTCTTCCAGAACACAAACGTCACTACCGCTGCAATCCCAATGGCAAGTAACATCGAGATTGTTCCATAAGAACCACGAAAAGCACAAAACAGAATGAGAAGCACAATTGCAAAACAAGTCTCTTCAGCAACCGTGAGGTCATAGTTCCGCTTCGGCTTCTTATTTTTAGGCTTGCCTTTCGCTAACGATGGGCGGCCAAATCCAAAGTAGAGCGCATCGTTTGGGCACACACTGACACAATCCAAGCATTTCATACAACCGGGATCAACGACCATGCCAAACTCGCGGACCTCTTCATGAATTCGAACATTCGATGTACAAACCGCTGTGCAGTGCCCGCAATGTTCGCACGCGTCAGTGACACGTATGCGACCGGTAGCGAGCCGATCGATTGGCGCAAAGGCCCCACCATAAGGACACCCGTAGGTGCAAAAACCTTTGGCACCAAGAAAGTAAACCGCCGCAAAACCACATATCACTAAAGTCAAAACACCAATGATCACGCCTGGAAAAGT
>CALCOW010000242.1 GCA_937899935.1 uncultured Phycisphaerae bacterium | reverse complement strand
AAAGTGATCCGCCAGAGCTCTTATAGGAGCCGTTGGTTCCACGAGTTCGCTTGATCTCAGCTTTCAGTGACTGTGGTCGCGCCACATTGGTCTGAATCTCTTCCCTAGTTCTCGTTTCATCTTTTTCTGGTTGGTTCGTGCGTTGGGCAAGAGCTGAACTGGAGAATGACTCAAGGAGGACCACAATGAGGACAAACACAGCGCAAGCTAATCCAAATGAGCCAAACAGATGAAGGCGAGGTAGCAAAGAGTTGGACTTACGTGTCATTTGAGAGAGTCTCCTCATATGCGCATACTGAACCGCCACCTCTAGGAGGCATGGTCAAGTATCAGTCGGGATCTGAAGAGGGGCAAGAAAAAAACCAGTGACCCCGCATTCTGAGCAACCATTCGATCGCCGAACATCAATTAAGGTGTAAAAAACAGGGTTGCCGTTTGGCAACCCTGTTGGAAACAACACTATGGGCAGACAGTGCCAAAGAGAACCAGGAATTGCGAGAAGTCCTCAACGCCAACAGTTCCGTTGCCATCAAGGTCTTCTGGACACGTACAAGATGATCCGAATGCAACCAAGAACGCAGAGAAGTCACTGATCCCAACGTCGCCGCTTCCGTCGATATCACCAGGACAATCCTCTGGATCTTCACACCCAGCCTGCGAGACAGTGAATTCATCAACTCCGGCTTCAACGACTGAGGCTGGTGGAGCATCACCAGCAGCAAACCGAACGCGCACCTGGTTGGATGGTGTGACATAGTCACTGACAGTGAAGTTCGCTTCTTCCCAAACGCCAGCTGTGCCAAAGCTTGATGTAACAACCACCCAGCTCGACCCATCGTCGTTTGAAACGCTAACTTCAAGCGAATCTTCGCCACTTCCTGAGCTATTGAAGAACCACTGCGACCAACTAATCACAGCATCGTCGCCCGAGAGATCAAGGACTGGAGAGATGAGATAGGCAGTGCCACCATCGATGTCAGCACTGCCGGCAGCGCCGTCAACGGCTCCGTTCTCAGTGACAAAGCACATCGTGCCATCGTCACTTGCATCATCTTCTGGTGCCGCTACTGCTGAACTCCAAATAGTGCCATTTGGATCCACGTTCTCCCAAGCACCGGTTGTCAGCGATCCATCGTCGGCGATGGTCCACTGATCAACAGTTCCTTCAAAGTCCTCATCGATTAGCACAATGTCACCATCAGAGGATCGAACGGTGTATACGTTTGTCGGTGCGTTACTTGGACTGGTGTTGCTAGTTCCATTCGATAAGGCTGCGGACACATAGAACTTCACCGTGTCGCCACAGGGGAATCCTGGTAGCGTCGCGAAGAGTGATGAGGATCCACGAGTCGGTGAAAGAGGTGTCTCGATGTAGGGCCCATCGTTGGCTGAGTAATAGAGCTTTGGTGAACTGGCATCAAGCGTTCCAGATCCGGTTGAGATTTCAACTTCGAAAGTGGTCGGCTGATCCGTAGTCAACGAGGTTGGTACACCTGCTGGGAACGAGAACGAAATTGCTAATTCATGGATCCAAATTTCACTGCCTGAGCAGCGACCCACAACCATATCCAATGCACCATCATTGTTGATGTCAAAGACCGCAACATCGTGGACGCCAATAAGCATATCGGTGGGTAGGACATTGCCATCTTCTCGGAGGGCAACAACATCTCCGGGAGCGCCTTCAAATCCAAAGTTGCGATAGATGTGTGCTCGATCGGACTGGCATGTATCAATATCAACATCAACATCAGCAATAATGACATCGTTCCAACCATCTGCGTCGAGGTCTACAATGAGATTGTTGCTTCCGAATGCAAGTTCGCCACCACCACCTTCCAACTGGAATTCCTGTTGGATGAAGTCTGGCTCCGATCCAGTATTTGGAAGTTGGATCATATAACGATCAGTCGCATCATCTGTCACGACGATGTCGAGTAGTCCATCGTTATTGAGTTCGCCACAACTGATGTGATACGGTGCCAGGGAATACACTTCATCATAGATGTTGAAGAAGCCAACATTTGATGGGTTGTTATAGCAAATCGCTACGTGCTGTGGAGCATTGAGTGAAGTCTGCTTGACCAAATCCATAGCGCCATCGTTATTCATGTCAGCGAATTCAGAGGCCGCTCCAAAAGCTGATAAGAGCATGGTGGCGTCCATGCGTGTCTGCAGTGAGTCAGTGAAGAAACCATTGCCATTGTTGATAAAGAGGCGATTATTGACATCTAAACTGGTGTCTTGCCCTTCGCCGCCTGCACCACTGCTGTCATAGTCGCCAAAATAGAGTTCGACCTGACCATCGCCTGTTACATCTGGGGAATGCGCGCATCTTCGTGACGGAATCCTTGCCAGACACCGCCGACTTCGCCCAAGTTCATATAAATACGTGGATGACCGATGGCCTTTGAATCGGAATCACTCAAAGTGGTGGCGGTCACAAGGTCCAGCCACTGATCGCCGTCGAGATCAGCGATGATGATATCTCGATCGTTTGTTGGCGTGTTGAAACCATTGTCACCGGGGACATCTGACTGACTTGCATACTCAGTGGTGCGATCTGTTAGAACCCCAGACTCGTTCATGAGGAGTACGTTTGGAAATTTTCCAGCTGAAGTAAATGGGCTCTTTCGCACAATCACGAGATCAACCCATCCGTCACGGTCAAGGTCGGCCCAGGCGTAGTCTTTCTCTTCTTGATCCGATTCAAAAAGCGCACTGTTGGCAGAGATGTGGCTTGATGTTTCTTCGTTGAACTTAACCCATTCGTCTTGCGCTAATACTGGCGAAGCACAAATGACTGAAGTAGCCCCCAACGTAGCCACCACTCTCCTAAGCATCTCGGTTCTCCTCGTGGCCATGCTAGATTTCGCAGGCCGAATACAGTCTAAAAATTATGGACTTCCGCAAGTGTTCCCAAAGTTAATTAAGAGAATTGTGAAATCCTGAACGTTAACATCGCCATTGCCATCGAAGTCACTCATGCACGGTGCAGGGCATGGTCCCCACTGAATGAGCATTTGTGAAAAGTCCATATAGTCTACCAACGAATCTGAATTCGTATCAGCAATGCAGGTTTCACACTCATCTGGTATCGCATTTCCGTTTCCATCGAAACTGCTGCCATCAAAGATGTCTTGCATGTCGGCGATGCCATTGTTATTACAATCATTAATCGTAGTGCCACTAAAGACAGTCATGAAGACATCAAAGTCATTGCTATCAATGTCGCCGTCTTGATCAACATCATGAATGGCACAGGGGTGGTTGGCTTTGACGCCCGATCCAGCGCAGAGCACCATTTCGTTAAAGTCGCTGATCTCAATCACGTCGTTGCCATCCACATCAAATTCAAGGCGTCCCAAAGAATCAAGGAACGTGACGATGCTGTCCTGATCTTGTTGGCTTAGTGCAAAGAAGGCTTGTGCAGAAGCTTGTGCCTGACTGCCAAACTGGTTGTGCCAGTAGATGACGCCTTGATTGCCAGGAGTGGTGCTTTTGATTCGGTCTGAGAAAGTGCCAGCGGCAACCCGTCCATCATGCCACATCGGATCGCGGTTTCGCATGCCCCATAGTGGTGGGGTGCGCATCATTCTTCCGCTGGCAACGCCGTCAAAGATGCCATCGCCAGCAATACCCATGTCATGCAGCATAAAATCACTGTACGTCTTGACTTGTTTGTTCCGTAATGCAGCTTCCAGAGACATATCATTTGGTGTCGTGTATGAGTTCACATGACATGTGTTGCAGCCAACGTTGTTGAACAGAGTTTCGCCAGTCAGCCCAGATTGTGGTGTTTGAGGTGGTCCTGCAAGGAAGCGCTGGAAATCTGTAATACGATCAATAAATTCAACACCTAAGGCGTCGGGCTGATCTTCTGGATCAGCGACGTCGTCGCAAGCGGCAAGCAATGCGGCATCACCATTTGGAGCGGTTTCTGTGGGAATGAGTCGATTGGTAATGCCCATCTCGTTCAACGCAGCATCGCCAGAGAAAGTCAGAATAGTTGCGACTTGTGCCTTCCACCCGAAGCGACCAACTCGTAGAGGGCTCAGTGGAGGATCTTCAAGTGCGGGAACATACTGAATCACACCTTGTTGACCTGCAGGTTGAGAAGCCTGTACAGCTAAGAATTGGCTCTCTTTAATAGCCTCAATAAGCCCATAGCCGAGGGCTCCATTGGTAACGCGCTGAGCGGTAATATTGGCAATCGGTGGCACGACTTCTGCGCATGCTGGGGTGATGGATTCCTTTTGTAATAGCGAGCCACCCAATGCATCTAGCGGATCAAAACCACCTTCTTTTCCAATGACACCAAAGCGTGTCACGCTGATATTGCCTGGTCCACCGATCGGTCTGTTATGGCAAGCTCCGCAGGACTGTTGGTTCATGATTGGACCAAGTCCTTCGGGTGCCGTGAAGACGTGTAGGTAGGCGGTGCGGCCGAAATCGAATCGTGTTCTTTGGTCGGGCGTCAGGTCGTTGAGGGGGGCTCCGGCAGCTTCTTGAGCCTGGTTCTGGCCAAGTGAGGATGTGGTGATAAACAGGGCCATTATGGCTGGCGGGACGGCCAATTTTAGCGTCCTATAGTGCTTCAAATTCAACGTGCACCAATCCTGTTCTGAACTTCTTTCTGACACCTTCTCCTCGCCGCACTACCCCACCATGAAGAAGATTCGAGGTCCTGTCCACATCCGTTGCGTGAAAAGTTGTCAAATATGCAGGTTGAGGTGTTTTTTTTGTGGTTTTTGGAGGGATCGGACGTTTTTGGGGTCTTCAGGGCGTCTGGGTGCACCAGTCCAGAGATGCTGGCCAGTGGGACTATGATGCCCTCGAGAATGCAAGCATCTCATAGAAAACATCAGCAGTCGGGTTCTCGCTGGAGCGATGTCTCTGCGGTGGGCTTTGGGGTCGTTTTGGGCTGCTTAGCGTTCTTCGCTGGGTGTGATGGGGGCTCTTCTTCGAGCACATCAACTGGATCAGCGCCGAGTGAGTCACCGGCTCATGCAAGTGATCAACGGCGTGCTGTACCAGACACATCATTGAAAATTACTGGTGCACTCGCAGAGTACTTTGCACTGATCCAGCAAGATCAACTTGGCGCTGCTCGCGTTCGTTTGAGGCGTTATCTAGATGCCCAACCGAACGAAGGTCTGGCACACTTTCTTTTTGGTCTTACCTATCACGTCGAAAAGCGATATGGCCCGGCTCTCGAGTCTTTCGCCCGTGCACGTGAACTGGCACCAACCTATGGCCAGACAGCATATTTTCAAGGTTGGGCAATGTATTACATGGGGCAACCCGATGAAGCTGAAGACGCGCTGCTTTGGTACATTCAAGGTTCACCAGAAAATGCAGATGCACAATTTGCACTTGGTCTTATTGCATACGAACAGGGTGATCTTGATACGGCAGCGAATCGGTTGACAGAAAGTGTTAATCTCTTTCAGCAGTCAGAGCGTTCCCGCGATGCTGAAGTGGGTAAAGCACTTGTAAGATTGGCAGATGTACGAATGCAGCAAGGTCAACTTGAAGTAGCGCAACAAACACTTTCTGATGCTCTTACACTCATACCAGAATCACCTGAATTGCATTACAAGATGTCTCAGGTATTAAGGCGACAAGGCCTCGTTGATCAAGCACAACGAGCCTACGACACGTATGAGGAACTGTGGCGAAGCAAACATCCGACAACGAGCTTTCCCGAATGATCTTCCGGCCACTGTTATTAATTGTTTTTGTGTGCATCACAAGTGGTGTGTTGCTGCCTGGCTGCCAGCATTCAGAAGAGCCATCGGAAGAGACCGCTAGCAGCGAGGCGATGATGCCGCTGTTGAGGGATATCACCAACCAAAGTGGCATTGAGCTCACCACCACAAGTGGTGCAGATCAACCAGAGTACATTCTTGAGGTCAATGGCAGCGGTGTGGCGCTCTTTGATGGTGATGGTGATGGTGATCTTGATCTCTTTGTTGCCAACGGATCGTCGCTGGCCGATCTTTCCGGTGGGCCTGGGAGCCGTTATTTTCAGAACATCACCACTCCTGGTCAGGCCATTGAATTTAAGGATGCCACCATTGCCTCGGGGTTGAACATACCCGGGTGGAGCATGGGCGTGGCTGTTGGTGATGTGGATGGTGATGGACATCTGGATCTCTACGTAACACGTTTTGGTGCCAACGTGCTGATGCGCAATACCGGAGATCCAGCAGGGCGATTTGAAGATATAACAGCGGCTGCTGGTGTTGGTGATGATCGCTGGGGAACATCCGCAGCGATGGGTGATATCGATTCAGATGGTGATCTTGATCTGTACGTTGTCAATTACCTCGATTTTGACGTTGTTAATCCACCGAAGAGTGCCACTTATAAAGACATCAAAGTTATGGCTGGGCCGCATGGCCTGGAACCACAGGCAGATGTCCTTTACATCAATGATGGCCACGGTGTCTTTCAGGTGGCGCCGGAGGCATCTGGCATAAACAATGTGTCTCCTTCATTTGGCCTTAATGTGTTGATGTTGGATATTGATAGTGATGGTGATCAAGACATCTTGGTTGGCAATGACTCAATGCCAAATTTTTATCTGGTCAATGATGGACAGGGCGTCTTTGATGAGATGGGTGCACAAAGTGGGCTTGCGGCGAATATGGATGGTGGACCACAAGCCACGATGGGCATGGCAGTGGCAGATCTTAACGATGACGGTCTTGCTGATTTCTTCAGCACAAACTTTTCCAGTGATACCAATACGTTGCATATGAGTGCTGGCTCGGGTTTTTATGACGATCGCAGTGGCCCATCAGGCCTCGGTGTTGTCAGTCGAAGCTCATTGGGTTGGGCCACAGGTTTTATTGACTTCGATCAAGACGGTGTGGAAGAACTCTTCATTCTCAATGGTCATGTCTATCCACAAGCGACGATGGAGCAAATGGATTCCGCCTATGCACAGCCCCCAGAGCTGTATGTCAGGAATGGGAATCGATTCGCATTAGTGAAAGGTGAATCACTGAAGCAATGGGGCCCGTGGCTGGCAGAACCCCGCCATGGTCGGGCGGCCACTTGGGGCGATCTTGATCGTGATGGCGATGTTGACTTGATTACAGCAGATCGCAGTGGTCCTCTTCGCCTTTACGAGAACACTGCTGCAAAAGAGGGCGTGCAGTGGCTCACGGTGTCATTGCGTGATAGCCGGGACGCCATTGGAAACTCCTCAGGGCTCGGCGCGGTCGTCACTGCCCAAGCCAATGGTCGTGTTCAAAGGCGATGGTTAATTGGGGGTGGTAGTTTTCAGAGTGCGGTACCAACAGAAGCGTATTTCGCTTTTGCTGCGGATGTTGAGAGTGTTGAGATAACAGTGATATGGGCTGATGGTTTTCGGCAAACGCAACAAATCACAAATTTAGATCAGCATCTTGTCATTGATCGTCCTTGAGACAGCTGCTTGGTCGTCGCGCCGAATCGTCTATGGGCAGGGGCCCCAAGCGATAATGATGGCCGAGAAATCGAACAGATCAACAAACCCATCAGGAAAACCGAGTGGCCCACTAATGTCGCCAGGGCAGTTCGGTGATGGACCACAGCCAAAGTTGGCCAGGATAATACTCCAGTCGCTTGCGCCGACAATGTTGTCGCAATCAAGATCAGCTAAACATGCTGGTGGGCAAATGATGCTGCTGCTACAGGTTGACCCTGTAGTTTGAGGGGTGCCGCAATTGGCAAGGCACTCGGCTCGACTGATGATCTCGCAAACACCATCAACACAACATGGAATGTTCGTAGGCGCATCATCACAGATCACCGTATTGCAATCTGATAGTCCAGGGAAAGTGATGCCGCCTTGGGCCGTGCACTCAGCCATGGGTAGCACACGGCAGGTGTCACTGATACAGCAGGCTCGGTTGAGATCAGATGGGTTAATACTTTCACAGATGTCCAGGATGTTATTCAGATTCAAATCTATTTGAGGCACCCCGTCGATGGTTGAATCAACAATCTGGCAAGGATCAAAGGTGCAGTCCCCATCACAGTCAAGATCGGGTAGGTAGTTGATGCTGATTGTGACAAAGCTGCCTTCCGGATCGCAGGCAAATGGATCAACCGCTGGATTTCCAAGTTGTGGGTTGGACGGATTACGAGCGCCGACAATGAGGCTGGTCGGCCCATTGGCACTGAGCAACAGGGCATTAAAGTCAGCAACTGGGAAGTTAATCGTATCTGTTGGTAGATCTGAACTAGCACACGCAACGGTGAACGGATCATTAAAGAGTGGTCCAATTGGCTGTAGCGTGTTTGGATCGGTGTAGGTGCCATCAGTCAGACAGGTCTGGTTAAGAAACACGTGTAGGACGCGGCCCGATGAGTCTATATCTGCTGACGCAGAAACAGTGATATCGACCGTCATCAGCCCACTTCCGTCATCAGCCGCCGGAGATGGAAAATCTAAAGACCAGGGGGTTTCATAGAGCACACTGCCGCTTGGAGTTGCAATGCATCCAATGGGGCCGAGTTGATCTGATTCAAGTGCGACGTTTAACAGTTCAACATTGCAGCCCACAGGGAGCAGTGCTGGGCAACCTTTGATCGTTGGGTCCCACTCACACTCATCGGGAATGCCGTTTAGATTACAGTCACTACTGAACCCGCCGACAATATCTTCGCAGTCCCAGACGCCGTTGCAATTACAGTCCTGGCCGCCGCTGCCGCCCACGGCAAAAACTGCACCAGAATCAGTAAACGTACCTAAGTGGTCGCCTCGAAGTGCCCCGCTGGCAAGAGTGCCTTCATCAGCGGCTACGTCGAAGCCAAGCCACGCAAGGGTTTCAGGTGGCGCCATGATTTGTTTGTCATCAAAGACCCAGCCACCAGCGCCATCGCTCGTGTAGAGATAGGTTGCTCCAGCACCTTGAACGCTGCTCTCAGGAATGCCATCCCCATCGGCATCCGTAAAAGAAGCTTCGAAAGGCGCGCCGACTATAAGTTGATCGCCACCAAGGGCCACAGCGTGTCCAAAGAATGCCTGGTCAGCAACGCCTGGGACGTCAGGAATATCGGGCTCAAGTGGAGCTGTATGGCCGCCGCTTAAATCATCAGTGAGGAAGGTATAGACGCCACCGCGCAGTCCACCGGCCTTTGCTTCACGACGATGGGCGCCAACGACGATCAGGCCGTTGTTAATATCGACATCATGTCCGAATTCATCATCTTCACTGGCATCATCAGCTTGAAGCAGTGCCTCAAATTCCCATGGTGACTCGGTATCCAACGGATCGAGCCGTCTTTTATAGACATAGGCACTTCCCTGATTTACTGGGAAGAGATTGCGAAGCAGCAGATCATCTTGATAAGCGCCGATGACCAGGTATTCATCGTTAACAGCAATGGTATATCCAAAGGCAGCCCCGGGCATTGGGCCGGGTGGTAGTTGGGTCGATGGTGGTACGCGCAGCGCGGAGGTTAGAACTTGCTGTGTGCCTCCACCATCTTCATCACCAATAATGGCAGTTCGGAACCAACTCCTCTGGCACCAAGGGGTGTTGCATTCTTCAGAGATGGGATCGAAGTCAGGATCGTATTCGAAGAGATAAACAGATCCGCTGTTGGGTACAATCTCACCCGCAGTTATTAGGTCACCATAATCACCAGTTGCACCAACCAAGATGGTGCCGCCCACCGGATCAATAGCAACACTGTTGCCAAAGTACTGTTGAAAGTGGGGTGGATTGCTGCCGATCTCATCGAGCTGAAGTCTTTGCTCAAGCGACCAGGTGCCAATAGATTGGTCATAGCGGTAGACGAATGCCAGGCCAGCGGCATCACCTTTGGACATCACATCTTGTTGTCGCGCACCGATGACCGCATAATCTCCGTTAATGGGATCAGATTGAATGGCGACGGCCTCCCCAAAACGAGCTCCATTTGGCTCGAATGTACTGGGGTTGTCCGGGTCAGCAACTTCTGGGTGATCTGGATGGGGCACAGGGCCGCCTTCCGCAACCCAGCTACTGCCATTGAAGCGGTAGAACTGGACGGCGCCGGTGCCGTTGTAACTACCTGGGGTATCGAGTCCGGCATAGTTACGAATGCCAACGACCATCACATCGGCACTGACGGCAATAGCACAGCCAAATTCATTGTCTGTTTGTGGATCGTTCTGGTTGAGTTCGCCGGAGAGGGTGCCGCGCAACGGAGCCTCACAGGCATAATCCACGTCATACCAACCAGAGAGATAGGCCTCAGAAAAGCAGTGCATGCGTCCAGCTTGCTGTGGCGAGAACTCGCTATCACAATTCGAGTAGCTCATGTAGTTTTCAAGATCTGTTTCGCCCCATGGGACACTGCTACATGGATCGATGCCACCAGGATCAGCGCAAGAAGAGTTCTTTGGTGTTGGTGCGGTGTCGCTACAAAAGTCACCAGTGACATCTGCGTTGATACCATCGGCGCGTTCGTAACAAGCTGAGCACTGTCCGACTTCACTGACACCATTGAACGTGTGAAGGAGCCCCAGGCAGTGGCCTATTTCATGAACCAGCACGGTTTGGCCGGCACCAAAACAGGACTCTCTTAGATAAGTGCCACCATCAGCAGTGACGGCTCCAGACCACCATGGGAAATAACCGAATCCGCACCATGGACTGAGTTGGCCCGCAAATCCAGTGACATACACATTCAACTGTCGTTCAGGTTCATCAGCGTAGGCCTGCTTCATGAGTCTGGCATCGTTCTGGGAGGTGATCACTCGAAAGCTTGAGTCATCGATAAACTCAACATCTGCTTCAAACTTCATTTGGTATGGAGCAAAGGCGAGGTTCAGGGTGGTCATCTGTTGCCCGATCGCAGGCAGTGTTTCCGCCGGATTGGTCCCGTCAGTTTCACGGAACACATTGATTTTAAGACGGAACGTCTTCCATTCTGCGAGGTTGCCAGTCGGGATGTAGCGATCACGCTTCGCGGGATTGTCGCAGTCATAGACGGCGCATCCACCACCGCTTGAAAGACCTCGTGGATTGACAATGCCCACGCCTTCAAGATGGCGGCGCAGCTCTTCCATACCGCAGCCTCTTTCATCGACCGGTTCAATTGGTTGTTTTGGTTTGACTGGTGAAAGTTCAGGACGGTTGGGTCGCTTGCCTGAGATTTCCCCTGCTTTGCTTTGGCCAGGCGAACTCGATGTGATGATCAGGGTGATGCTCACAAGTGTCAGCAAGAGCCAATGGAAATTCTTCATGGCAAAATGGTCG
>CALCOW010000241.1 GCA_937899935.1 uncultured Phycisphaerae bacterium | reverse complement strand
ATGGATAATCAACGCTTCGTGATAGGCATCTAAGGCGCGCCCAAGGCTCCACATTAAGCTTCGAGGGCTATCGTGTTGCATTGGCCTGGCAGCGGCCCGTGGGTTGCTGAGTGGGGGGTCTATTTCGACAATCGTCCAGGGGTGTTTTTCAGCAACATTCGTTGGCGGAGGAGGAGGTGAACCAGGAACTAAAACATCATCAACATTGGTGTCATCCGGATTGGTTATTTGCCCGTGACCTGTAGTTGGGTTTAAGACCAAGCAAATACAGACAAAAAAGACCGAGAGCGTTAATAGACGCCAGCGGTGACGTAAAACAAAGGTATTCGCCCAACAAGAGAAGATTACCCGTCGACTCGAATCAACTTGTAACATCGACAACACCTCTATTTGTATAAAGTTGCCCATCACGAGTTATTGAAGGCAACCGAATACACTCCAGACAATTCCCTACCACCCAATCCCTCATTGTATGGGATGATCTAGAAGATTTGTTTTTGGAGCCAGGTGTATGTCGCAAACAAAATCAAAGAAGTCCGAAAGTACACCGAGAGTGACATTGGTTCTGAATTGCACGAGTCCACAGAGAGAAGATTGGGTCAAAGAGCGATTGCCAGCCGCCAAAGTTCTGTCTTCCAGCAACGAAACTGTAGAGAGCGATGAAATTCGTGTGGTTGCCACAGATCAACGCATCGAACTGTGGGACGATCAAACACCCCACGGCCGTGGTACGTTTGTCGACTTCAGCAATATTGATACCCGTACTGGTACTGGTAACTTAGGTAAGAACCAACCACTGCGTAAAGCAATTGGTGAGCGTGCTCGGTCAATTATTGACGCGACAGCGGGGTTTGGCCAAGACACCGTCTTGTTGGCGTGCATGGGTTTTGAAGTAACCGCTTTTGAGCGTAATCCTGTTGTCGCGACATTACTCGCCGACGGTTTAGCAAGAGCCAAACAGACGGAGGCTCTGATCGAACCAATCTCTCGCGTGCAGCTTGTGGTAGCCGACACAAAAAAATCACTCGCTCACTTCACACCATCACCAGACGTGATTTATATCGATGGGATGTTTCCGCTAAAAAGAAGTAAGAGTGCTTTGTCAAAAAAACCAATGCGGTTGGCAAGAAGGTTGGTTGGTGAAGATACCGATTTACCCGAGCTGCTCAAGGTCGCCCGTCGTCATGCGGCTTTACGGGTCGTGGTCAAGAGGCCACGGGGGGTGAAACCCTTAAGTGATGGTGTCTCCGCACGAATTAAGACAAAATTAGTGACCTATGACATTTATCCAGCAGCACCCAGTTAATGGCCATTACACAGTGTGGATGAACCTAAAGAACAGAATCATTGGTCTTGCTGTCTTGGGGCACCAATTCTCTCACCAGTGAAAACCTGACCGTTCCAGGCAGATAAAAAGAACTCTGAAAATATCAGCGAAGCTAAAACACCACCTCACATCCAGAATGCCGCCAATCACCAGGCAAGGGCTACTGAGCCTGTTCGATCCAGATCTACGGAAAGATGTATTCACCTATTGCATAGCCTGTGACGGGTTCAAGCTGTAGTATGCCTACTTGACTGGAATTACAGATCCGGGGCCCATCGGTTCTCAGGGCACCCCGCCAAAATGATCTAGGAGGCATCTTTACGATGGCAGACCGAGCTCTATCAACAATCAGATTATTCTCGCTCATCGCAGTCCCAGTGCTGGCCTTCACGGTCACCACCCTCCAGGCAGCAGACAAACTTAGCGGCTGGAAGAATCATGCGAACTTTGCCCAATTTCAGTCTGGTGGTGTTGTCGCATCAGCCTCGGGCAGCAAACTTTCATTTGAAGGTACGGGCGCGACTGGGCGGTACACATTTGCGGACAACCAAAAAGAATATTCCATCTTGGAAGATATCAAGATTACATTTGATCTTAATCTCAAAGCACCACCATTAACACCAGATCCAGCGGTGAACGAGACGACTGCTGGGGTTTCTGTCTTTTTGGCTAAGCGAGCAGAGCTAGGCCACCTTGTTATGAAAGATGGTGTCGAGCTTGCTTTCTACCAACAGTCTCCATCATCATCGAGACGTGAGATGAGGGTGTTGGAGTATCAGAACGGTGCACCAAAAATAATTTCCACAACATCCATCTCGAGTGGAAAGCCATCGGTTGAGATTCTCTATGAGTCTAGTAAAGACAAGGTCACCGTCACGGTTGGTGGTGACGTTCTTGGAACCTACCGGGGGCTCGAGAGCCTACGTGGGAATAACTGGATATCCCCTTGGTTCCAAGGTTGGCAAACCGGAGCGAATACCTGGAAAAAAATATTCATTAAGAACGTCACGATAAAGTCATCGGCCACGCGACCTCTAGGTGGAGATGCAACAACGAAAAATGCCGTGGTGAGGAAGACTGGTAAAGAAAAAGTTGTTTGGTTTGGTAACTCATCAGCTTTTATAGAGGCCAATAATAGTCCATTCGATAAGATGGCCGTCGGTGGGCCCAAATACAGTGATGGTTATCGAAATTCTCTGAAGCGGCAGGGATTGGTTAAGTTTTATGACTATGACGGCCAACAACTGTTTACGATTGCGGGCGGTGACATTGCAGACGTGGCTCCGGAGTTCATATTAAACGGAAACCCCTTTCTCAGCAGTTTTGACACCGTAAGGGCATGTGAATTTGGCTGGTCTGTAGCAAACAGCAAAGGCTTTGGTTCTACCGCTGTACAGCCAGCACTACCACCGAATGAAGGTTTGGTTGCGATAGGAGCGCCTGGGTGGCGTAAAAAACAGGGTGCTGTCTTAATCTTTACCCAAAGTGGTGACCCCGTCTGTTGTATTTTGGCGCCAAACAACCCTGGCCGCGCTCGATTTGGTTGGAGCGTTCATTCTCCAGGCGATGTCAATAACGATGGATTTATTGACCTTGTGGTTGGTGCTCCAACCGAAGACAACGCGAATGGTGAAAATGCGGGCGCGGTTTATGTTTTAAGTGGCAATATCCCAAACCCACCAGCACAAGGCAATCCTCCAGACATTGTCGAACCCGTAGTGCTCTTTCGTAAGACAGGCAATTCACCGGGCGCTATGATGGGTTATTCAGTCTCTAGTTGTGATGCCATAGTTCCTTTTGGGCAGCCGAACGTAGTGGTTGGCGCACCTTTTGAAACGGTTGGCAACAAACCAAACGTGGGCGCCGTCTATGTGTTTGACGGTTCTGGAAATCAGCTACAGAAGTATCAAGGGGATGATTCCGGAGACTCTTTTGGCTACTCAGTTGCAAATGCGGGTGACTTCAACTTCGATGGAAAGGGAGATATCATTGTTGGTGCGCCAACAATGAACAACGCAAAAGGTGCGGCCTATGTGTTCTCTGTTGCGAACAATGACCGCTTGTTTAAGATCACTGGAAGTCAGAAAGATGCCCAAATGGGCTGGGCTGTGAGTGGCGGTATCGATATTGAGGGTGATGGCTTCTCAGACATTGCTGTATCGTCTCCAGGAATTACTGACACCATTGCTTCACAAGGTTTAGTGTCCGTCTATCTAGGCCAAAGTGGTTTCTTACTAAGCAACGTCTATGGGCGGTTCAAAAATGATCAGATGGGCTCATCAGTTGGTATGACGGACAAGACACCCTTTGGGCCAGCCGCCTTGTTAACAGGCTCATACCGCCATCTGCAGAACAATAAAAGAGGCGCCGTGTATTTGAATGTGCTCAACAACTAGTTGCTGCATTAAAGTGTCGGCAAATCGGCTCCGGTTGGGGTGCGGGGGTCTTGAGCCCCATCACACAAGAGGCAGGGTGCCGACCACTCTTTCGAAAACGCTTTGCAGATTGGTTTTTTAACCAATCTGATTCCCGCAAACTCTTGTGCCATTGGTGAAGTACTAACGCGCGGTCAACAACAATGGCAGGGCGGTATTTCTTTTTATAAAGTCGTCTCGAAAAATCATCATCTTCAAACCCCCAAGCCGTGTAGGCTTCATCAAAACCATTAACCGCGGTAAATGACTCAAGCGAAAGAGCAACATTACCGGTTACAGCTTTTGGCTTATGTCTCTTCGTGAGAAAGAAACGCCGAAGTAACAACTGTTTTTCATACCGCTGCTGTCGCATCAAGAGACTCTCGATGTGTGGTGCACAAATCCCCGCAATCCAGTCATGATCAATGACATGATCTTCGGTTAAATCAGCAGTTTGTTCTTCTGTCAGGTTGAGGAAATAGCCGATCGAAAAACCCGCAGATGAGGCGCTTGTTGCGTGGGTGGCGATCAGGTCGGGGGCACCAATACAATCTCCGTCAATAAAGAGTAACCAATCATTTTGTGAAACGTCGTTTTCGAGTAATGCTCGGACGCCATTGTTTCTTGTTTGGGCCCGTCGAGGTTCGCCCATATGACGCCGAGTCACACAATTCAGAGGCACACCGGTGTCATTTGAGGTCCGCTCAACGACATCTTGAACAGTTGCATGCTCTCCATCAACAGTCACCGTTATGGATGCTGGGGCAAGGGTCTGCTGTGTGAGTGACAACAGTGTGTTTCGCAAATGACGGTCAGTGTGCGTGGTCACGACGACATGGAATTGAGGTAATTTTGGCTGAGTTCGAGTGGATGCCATAATGTTCTTCGAAGCAACTAAAACCAGGAGTTGCTATTGAGGCGATTTCGCCAAGTTTCTTTAGAGCCTCAAGCGGCCCCGGCGCAGCTTCAGAGCAAAGCGCCAGTCGATATCGGTGTTATGAACATTGATTCGTGTCACCTCAAATCGCCGCAAAATTGGGATGCGGTTGATACGAGAACCAATTCGAACAGCAAATTTAATTCCAGCTTCATCAAGAACACGCCGCATCGCACGTCTCTTAGCGGCATCATGGCGATGGAAGGCACCATACGGGTAAGCAAGAACGGGCAAGTGGGGGAGTTGATTCACATTGAGCGTGTTGATGCATTCTTGGATATCAGTTGATAGTTCTTGATCACTGAGATTACGAACATTGCTATGTCGCATGGTGTGTAGTCCATATTCAACCCGATGCTCCATTAATCGAAAGAGAGCTTCATAGTTGAGTAATGGTTCAGTACCACCATCCCACGAGTTCTGTGCACCGATCATGCCGACAGGCAAAAAGACAGTGCTTGGCATGTTATATGCCTGAAGAATTGGTAATGCATACGTCTCAATATCTGTGTAACCATCATCAAAGGTCACAATGACAGGTCGGCGCGGTAACGGTTTCTTTTCATCGATGTGCGATGCGAGGTCACTGAAGGAAATGCCTTGATAACCCTTTTGATGTAGTTGCTGTAGTTGATGCTCAAATGTTTCCGGAGAAACAGCCAGGTCACTCGACGGATGCGGACGTACTTGGTGGTACATCAGAACCGGCAAAGCCTTACCGATTGGTGGCGGACCAAGAGAAACGATAAGCCCGACACAGAGCATCAAAGTGATAACGAAGGTGATATCAAGCATGGCGAATGTATGGTTCTCTAAAAGACCAGAGACGACATAGGCAATCGCAGTTGTCTGGTTTAATGGAGCGTATCGGGCTCGAACCGATAACCTCCGCCTTGCAAAGGCGGCGCTCTCCCAATTGAGCTAACGCCCCAGACCCGTGATCAAGATAACGGACCGGCTTCATATAGTAACGTGCTTGGGTCGATTACTGTTGAGGGGCCAAAACATCGATTCTCTGTGGTTCTATGAGCTCCAGCCTGAGCCCTGAATCATAGGATTTTTTGCCGTTGATCCCAATCAGCTGACCCAACATCATGGTGAGGCTGATGTCGTCCTGGGGAACGATATAGGCCAATGTTCGACCATTGCTGGGATCCTGTAGACGGTACAGCCGTGGCAGCTGATCACCGTCGAATATGGTCGAGACTTCAAGGCGGCCAACAGCTACATAGTCACCGCCATTGGCCAGTGCGAGTCGGATGGACGAGTTGTGGTTCGCTGCGGTGTCTGTTGAATTGCGTAACGCTGCGATTGCTTGCCGACGTTCTTGGAGATCGCTCCAGAGGCTTAATTGTTCGATACGAAGGGTTGCATATTGGGCTTCTGGGGAATTTGGGGATTCAGCCACAAACTGTGCATACAGATTTCGCAAGGGTAGAAGTTCTGTGGCGGAAGCGGGGGGATTGCGAATTTTCTGAAATCGATCTTCTAAGGACGCAAGTTCCTTGGCTGCTGGGGTTGGTTTTGCTTCAACAAGTTTCTCTGGAGTCGTGGTCACCATTGGCGTCGGTGTAGGCAAAGTTGCGACCGGAGCTGCGACAACAGGTGCTGTCGTCTCAGGCACATTGGTTTTGGCAACAGTGGGTTGCTGCTGCTTGGCGACCACCGTGCTGGGAGTCGAGCTTGGTGTTGTCGGCGCGCTGATTTTTGGGGCGTCTTTGGCCACGGTTGTTGTGGTAAGTGCCTTGTTGGGTGCAGCGAGACTTGCTCTCCATATGGCGACCTCTGCCTCATTGGCGGGGCTAATAAAAGCCGTACTGACCCAACCTTCGGCCTGTTGTGGCAGGCGAATACGATGTGCAATCTGATCAGGCGCACCACCACCACCATCAACGGTGGTCGTTTCGATAATCTCGATGCTCTGGTTGGGTTTGACATTACAGATCCGCTTCCAACAAAGTGATGGATCCGTTGTATTCAGGTTGCGGGCATAGACAGGCAACTGGCCTAGGGCAACGGCAGTCTTGCCATCAGCGGCAAGGCGAAGGTGTCCAGACTCGTTAGTGGGGTAGATCACAAAACCTTGGGCCTGAGAGAGGGCTGGGCCATCAATTCGAATGCGGCCCCAGCGATTTTTCTCGCCGACAACTTCAACGAGATCTCCGCGCTGAAATTGGACCATGGGGTAATAGGTTTTGGCTGCTCCACTCCTGAGATAGGCGCCATCAGTTGATATGACGGCGATGTAGGGGTCTTTCGCGGTAGTCGTTGTGGCTGTCGTGTTTTGGCTGACCGCATGACTGCAGATAAAAAGGGCTCCTGAAAGTCCCGTGATTAGGGCAGCGGCAAAGCCTCGGCGAATTCTCTGGTGATTTTTTTTCATTGTGACGACCTCCGTGTCGTGTCTTGTGCAGAGCCTGGCTCGAAGACCGATTCAGGCTGCGGTAAATGCGATCAAACTACCTATTCGAAGTTATCGGCGAGGTAGGCCCTCGGCCTCCCAAACCCTCTAGATCTCTCGCGGGCAGTGGCCACGATCACATCGTGACCATGCGTTTCTCAGTTGTATGCCAACTTGATCAGGCCAGCTTTGAGAGCCAGCGTCCGTTGCTGGCCAGTTGCAGCCTATCGAACGAGGCGAGGACCATCAACCATGACGTGATGTTTGGCCTCCAAGACCTGGGCCTGATAGTCTGTCAGGGGTGAAAAGACTGCTCCCCCATTCCCGGACCCACCCGAAGCGAGATCTCCTGCTCTGCAGCGTCGGTCTCAGCCTCGTGATGAGCTTGTCGGCCTGTCAATCTCCTTTTGAGGATTACGGTGCTTCAGACATTCTGCAGCGATCGGTGAGTGAGGCGATCAGCCGCGAATTGCTCGATGTTGAACCAGAAGATGGCTTGGTCCTCACAACCCAACCTCCTGATGAGATTGCTGAAGCTCTATCGAATCGTATTGAGATTCTAGAAGCGATGGGTCCAAAGCCGGCCGGCCCGATTACTCAAACAGCGGTTGGTCCAAACTCTGTGGGCCAGTCCCAAAAACAGATGGTCGTCGATCTGGAGTCAGCGATTGAGTCAGCGTTGGCCCACAACATCAACCTCAAGATTGCACAATTGCAGCCAGCTATTAATGAGCAAGATGTCATTGTTGCTGAGGCGGCGTTCGACGCAGTATTGCTCGCTTCAGGCCAAGCGAGCATCGTTAATCAACCTCAGCCGGTTATTCAGTTTGCAGATCCAACGACAGGTGTTATTGGTGGCGGTGACTTTGAGTACGACGACAATATGCTGCGTACCCGCCAATACCAGGCGCAGGTCGGCCTTAGCAAACAATTGATCACAGGTGGATCGTTGCAAGCAACCAATACCTTATGGGAGTTTGAAAACACAAACCTGCCCGTGGATGAGCGGATTAATCCGAATCCAGCCTATTACAGCACCATTGATTTTGCTTGGGATCAGCCCCTCCTTCGAGGCTTTGGCGAGAAGGTTAACACCGCCCAAATTAGAATCTCCAGAAACATACAACGCGCCTCGGTAGAAGACCTTCGTAGCCAACTCCAGAGCACGATTGTGCAAACAGAGTTGGCATACTGGGACCTCGTAAACGCATGGCAGACACTGTCCATACAACAGTGGCTTATTGATGTTGGTGTTGAAGTCAAGGATATCCTTGAACGGAGGCGTGGTTTCGATGTCAGTGACGCGTCCTATGCTGATGGGGTGGCCACGCTTCAAGAACGTCGCACATCCATGATCGATGTCCGCAATCAGCTACGGCAAAAGTCAGACACCCTTAAAGTGCTTATCAACAATCCCGAGTATCCCATTCAATCAGACATACTCTTGTTTCCATTAGATGAGCTCAACCCAACACCAATTGAGTATAACTTGCAAGATGCGCTGTTTCTGGCGGTCGCCAATCGGCCAGACATTCGACAATCGCTTCTGACCATTGATTCTCGTGCAGCCCAAGAACTCGTGGCCAAGAACAGTGTGCTGCCAGAACTAGACTTGAACTACCAGATGACCTTTTATGGATTAGGGGAAGATTTTGGTGATGCCTATGAGACGGTCACGAATGGTACGGGAATAAATTTCATTGTTGGTTTGGCATTTCAACAACCAATTGGCAACCGAGCAGCAGAAGCTCAGTACTATCAATCGCGACTTAATCGCGCTAGTGCGATTCTGGCCTACAAAAATACGATTCTTCAAGCAGCGCTCGAGGTTAAGACACAATTGCGAAATGTGGTCTATTCGTACCAGTTGATCGGAGCAACACGAGAGTTGCGTATCGCAGCTGCGGAAAGCTTGAGAGCGCTTGATGTGCTGCAGCAGACGCTGGAGTCACTGACACCGACCTTCCTTAACCTGAAGTATCAGAAGCAAAGTGCACTGGCCAGCGCACAGTCGCAGGAATATGAGGCGTTGACAGGCTTCTATCAGTCGTTAGCTCAGCTCTACCAGGCAATGGGCATTACATTGTCGATGAATCGTATTGCTCTTGAGCAGGCGGCCCCCGAGATCGTTACGGGTGGTAAGACCATTGGCCTTAATTCTCAGTAAACCAACCGGTGACACAGTCGCAAGAGCAGCTGCAAGACTCAAGCGAGGTGAACTTGTGGCGTTTCCAACCGAGACGGTGTATGGACTTGGGGCTTGCGTTTTTAATGAGGATGCTGTTGCTCAAGTCTTCACCCTCAAAGGGCGACCAACGTTAAATCCTCTGATTGTCCATGTTGCATCAATCCAAGATGCGGCATTAGTAGGCGCGGGTTGGGACGATCGCTGTCATCGACTGGCAGACAAGTTTTGGCCAGGGCCGCTCACTATTGTGACAAAGAAACATTCGAAAATTTCTTCCATCGTTACCGGTGGTCGAGAAACCGTTGCGGTAAGAGCGCCATCACATCAAGTTGCACAATCACTCTTGAAGGCTGTCGGTGAACCACTGGTTGCACCTTCAGCCAATCGATCAGGTCATGTTTCAGCAACGACGGCACAGCATGTTGCCGATGACTTTCCCGATGGGCCACTCATGGTTCTTGATGGAGGCGCTACAGATGTCGGTATCGAGTCAACAGTGGTAGATCTGTCCGGCCCAACAGGCTCACCCATAACAATTCTTCGGCAAGGCGCAATTCTCGCATCTGACATAGCAACTGTTGTTGGACCAGTTCACGTGAATCAGACCATCCACCAAGGCGCGAGTCCAGGCACCAACGCTCAGCACTACGCACCGTGTGTTCCATTACAGGTCGTAAGCGGTGATCAATTAGAGAAAATACTGAGGCATTCGAAGGGTTGTATGGTGGTCTTGGTATTTGAAATGGGAAACGTACCCGATCCACACACAGCGATGGTCATGCCAACGACACCTGACGCATATGGGCAAATACTCTATGACCAACTGCGACGTGGGGAGGCCTATGATGGAATCATCGTTGTAGAACCCCCAAACAATGAACAGTGGGGTGCTATCCACGACCGATTGTCACGAGCCTCAGTGTCGGTGGCTCACTAGTCTTCAATTGCCGGTGCCGTGTAAATGATGTAATCAGCTCGACCAATGTCTTCTTCCTGAAGTGAGACATGAGGCAAAGGCTGCAAACTGATCACTATGAGTTCAGCATCTGGCGCGCGGACTTCAATGGCATCAACTAGACCGCCATCAAAGTCACTATGAAATTGGCCGACGATTTGGATGACTTTGTGAGCGCCTTGTTCAGAAGCTGCGACGACTGATGCAGCCATCGTTTCATCCCATAAACGCTGTGCACGAAAGAACTCATTGATGATTTCTGGATCGGTGGGAGTTTCATCATGGGCACCCATCACTTCGGCAAAACGCTCATAGTAGGCTTCATCAGCTGGACCGGATGGAAAAGCAATCATGTCTCGCCGTGGGGAAGGCATTGATTTTAAGACGTTATATCCATTTTTTCTTGCGGCTTTGACGTATCTGCGCGGAGCATTGGCTGCTACGACAGAGCCACCTTGCTCATGCGCCGCATCGATCAACGGCTGGTACCAAACATCAAACGAACCACTACCTGACCAATTCGTTGAAGCGGTCTCACGCTGAAAGGTCTGTGAATCAATGAGGCCATCTTTATAATCATCTACAAGGGGCTGTTCATCGCGTTCGAGCATTTCGAGACAAAGCACCGCGTCTGGCCAATGCCGAAAAACGTCTTGGACAATAGCAAGTTCGATGGCATGGCCAACCTCGTCATCGTGCATTTCACCAACAACAATAATGTCAGCAAGCAGTATTTCACCAGAGAACTGTCCCCAGGTTAAAGGTTGTTTATCTCTCGCTCGTACGATGCGAACAAGAGCCTGAGCATCTTCAACAGCGACGCGTGCGGGAAGGGTTTTTTTGGACCCAGATTGGCAGCCTGTGAGGCCCAGGGCTATGCACAGAACACAGATCGACAAAAGGCTCTTTTT
>CALCOW010000240.1 GCA_937899935.1 uncultured Phycisphaerae bacterium | reverse complement strand
TGCTGGGTCTCAATTGGAATTTGCGTCGACCGCGGTCCTTGCCGATGCCATTGAAGGGCGACGCTCAATGCAACAAGGGGCTGCAGGAGCTGATGTCTAAACAGCCACAAGTGGTTTTAATTATTACACTGTGGACTCATAAAAAACGGCAGCGTTGTGGGAGTTTTCATCAGCCATTGCCGGGGGTCGAGGTCCTCAACAGGAGAAGATTTGTTCATGCGTTTTGATGCCAGCCAACATATGCGTCTCAACCAGCAGATGAAGCTGGCTCCGCGCATGATTCAGTCAATGGAAATTCTCCAGATGCCTTTCGCGGCATTGCAGGAACGCATTGAACAAGAACTGGAGTCAAATGTCGCGTTGGAAGAGGCCTCGCCAGTCGTTGAGACTCAGACGACCAATGATGGCCCTGATGAGCAGCCATTGGATGATCAAGAGTTAGTCGTTGGTGAGAATACGCCTGATGGAGCTGAAGACTTTGAGCGTCTCAGTACGCTTGAATCGTCCATGCCAGATAGCTTTGAAAATCAATACTCGTCAGCGCAGCGGCCAAGATCAGGGGAAGACCGTGATCGCAAGATGGATGCGATGGCCAATGTTCAGGCTCGTTCAGAGAGCCTTCAGGAACAACTTCTTCAGCAATGGACATTCGCTGAAGTGACTCCAGAGGTTGGGGCGCTTGGCGAGCGACTGATTGGGTATCTCGAAAACGACGGTCTTTTCCATACTTCAGAAGCTGACATGCTCACTGATCTTGCAGCTCTTCCTGAGCTCAAGGTGACTCCAGAACTCATAACCGAAGCCATTGAAGCGCTTCAGCATTGGCTTGATCCCCCAGGGCTCGCTGCACGGACCGTAAAAGAGTGCCTCTTGATTCAAGTCGATTCGCAGGATCGAAATGATCCACAACATGGTTTTGGTTGGCAAGACGTGCGTCTCTTGATTAACTCGCACTTTGAGGATCTGCTCGAAAATCGTCTTCCTCGTATTAGTGAAGAGAGCGATCTTTCCATGGAGCGAATACAAGCAGCCATTGAACTCATGCATCGACTGAAGCTCAGTCCTGGGCGGGAACTGGTCAGTGAGCAAGTGCCGCCAATTATTCCAGATATTGTCGTCGAGTATGACGAACAGGCTGATGTGTATACCGCCCGGATGAGTGACGGCACCTTGCCAAATGTTCAAGTCTCCTCAGATTATGAGGACATGGCCAAAGACAAAGAAGTCGAAAAGGAAACACGGCGTTTTGTCACCGATAGTGTGCGGCGTGCGTCTTGGCTCATCGATGCAATCAACCAGCGTAAGCACACCATGCTCCGGGTGGTGGGTGTGGTTCTGTCGCGCCAAAGAGACTTCTTTGATCAAGGGAAACAGCACCTCAAGCCGCTGCCAATGATTGAAGTGGCGGATCAACTTAACATTCATGTTGGTACCGTGAGCAGGGCCGTGGCAGAGAAGTGGATTGCGACGCCACGTGGGGTTCTTCCATTGCGTATGTTCTTTTCGGGCGGCACTGAAACGAAAAGTGGTGAACAGATGAGTTGGGGGGCTGTGAAAGAGACGCTCAAGGAGATTGTTGAGGAAGAAGACAAGCAATCTCCACTGAGTGACGAAGCGATTGTCAAAGAACTGAAGGCGAGAGGTATTGACATTGCTCGGCGCACGGTTGTTAAGTACCGGCAGCAGCTCGACATTCCGCCAGCACGACGTCGTCGTGTTTTTACAGACAACTAAGATTGCAAGAGAGTTGTGCTTTGATTGCTCTGGAAGCGACTAGACTTCTTCGACTTCCTTGCACTTGGCTTGAGAAAGCGAGTCGATATCACTCGACCATTTCTTGGTCAGATCTTCAACTTGGCTTTTCGCTCTTTTGCCATCGTCTTCAGAGATTGAATTGTCTTTGTCCTTGACTTGAACATCAATCTGTTTGTTGGTGTCGCGTCGATCGTTGCGCAGAGCGACCTTTGCATCTTCAGCAAGCTTGCGGACCTGTGCGACCAGTTGCTGGCGACGTTCTGACGATGGTGCGGGGATACTAATACGAACGGTGTCGCCGTCGGTCCGGGGATTGAGGCCCAGGTCAGCTGTTTCGATGGTTCGTACGATCTCGGCTTTTGCACCTGGATCGAACGGCTTAACGAGAAGTTGGGTCGAATCGGGAACACTAATAGCGGCAAGCTCGCGCATGTCGGTAGGGCTGCCGTAATAGTCGACCTTAAGGTAGTCGATCAGTGCGGTTGTGGCTCGCCCCGTACGAATTCCTCTGAGTTCACGTGAGAGGTATTCAAAGCTCTTATTCATCTTTGAATCACAGGCGGAGATCAGCGAATCAATGGACATATCAGGTTGACTCCTGCATATAGCTTGGCTCTTTTTCGCTCGTGGCAAGAAATTGCAAATTGTCTTCTCTACAGGGCTAGATTCTCATTACAAAACGGTCAGAAACAGCGTAGTACTCAATGGTGGGATGCTGATAAAGGACTCTTATGGCCGCTATGTACCAATGTTCCCCGGGTGGTGTCACCAAGAATGACACGATGAATAGCGTCTTCCTCTCTGAAGTTGAAAACGACGATTGGCAGATCGTTCTCCATGCACATGGTGAGTGCAGTCAAATCCATAACACCCAACTGCTGATCAATCGCATCTTGGAATGTGATCTGGTCGTACCGGCTTGCAGTGGGGTTGTTCATCGGGTCAGAGTCGTAGACACCATCGACCTTGGTCGCTTTGAGCAAAACCGTTGCACCAATTTCGGCGCCGCGCAGAGCAGCACATGTATCGGTCGTAAAAAATGGATTTCCAGTTCCGGCAGCAAGCACCAAAACCCGTCCTTTTTCCATATGCCGCAGGGCTCTGGCTCTGATGAATGGTTCGGCCACTGCAGGAATCTCAAGGGCGCTCATCAGCCGCACATCACAGCCCAGGCCCAGGAGTGCTTCCCGCAACGCAAGTCCATTGACTACGGTTCCGAGCATGCCCATATAGTCTGCCGTAGATTGATCAAAGCCAGTTTCTGTCACCAGATGCGAGCCACGCACAATATTGCCGCCTCCCACCACAACGGCCACTTGGCAGCCAGTGTCGGCAGCCCTTTTGACCTGATTGGCGATAAAGGACAATTCAGTGGGATCAATCCCTCGAGATCCAGGAGGGCAAAAAGTCTCACCACTAATCTTCAAAATGGCTCGTTTGAATGGCGTATTGCTCATCGGAGTTCCCATCTTCCCACTCAGTGGGGTTATTTAGGTCCTGGTAGAGGCCATTGGACTCATCCATGGTCGGCTCGTCAAGGACCCCTGAAACCCGACCCGGGGGTTCCTATGATGATACCGACCCCGAACGAAAGTCAGTACGGCGGTCAGTGATCCTGCCGATGGAGGGCCTGTGGCCGTACCACCTCGCCAACATGAAGATGCCACCCATCTAAGACAAGCGGTACGTGATCTGCGCTCGCGGATTGATGAGTTGCAGATGGAGCAATCGCTTTCGTCCCGAAGGCGGTTGCTGAATTTAGCCATTTTTGCTGTGGCCGTGGCCATTGTGGTTCACATTGGGGTGCTGTTCTACCTGGCCATGCTTCAGAGGGGTGATCAGCAGGTCCAGGATAACGTCCGCCAGGATGTCGAGATCGCCTTTCTGGATCAAGAAGAGTTATCTCAGCTCGAAGACACACAGCTGGATGACCGTCTATCAGAAACAACGATGACCACGGACCAGGTCCTTGAAGATGAGCCATTTGTGAAGCTCGAGGCAGATGCTATTGATTCGCAGCTTGCGACGACCAGCAGTGAAATTGCACCCTCCCTTGGCGGCGCTGGCGGCGGCGGCGGCGGATGGGGTAAGGGGATGGGCGGCGGGGGCGCCTCGACGACTTTCTTTGGGGTCACCAGTCGCGGCTCAAGATTTGCTTATGTGGTTGATCGCTCAGGATCGATGGGCGGTGGCTCAACAGGCACTCGGCACAAAATGGCCGTTGCCTTGCGGGAACTTGCTCGCTCAATCACCAGCCTGCCAGATTCCGCTGAGTTCTACATATTGTTTTTTGATAACACGTATACCGGTCCGCCCATGCAGAAAGACTGGATGCCCGCAACACCATATACCGTCCGGAATGTGGTGCGATGGCTCAATCAGGTGACACCAGGTGGTGGGACCCATCCACGCGGCGCTTTTCAGCATCTCTTTTCAATGGAAGAACGTCCGGATGTCATCTTTTTTCTCACCGATGGCAAACTTCAAAATTTTGCTTCCGGAGACTTAGCTGCTCTGAACAGTTCCGGAAAGCGGGTGGTTATTAATACGATTGCCTTCGGTAATGACGCGGAGCAGCAAGTGCTTAAGAGAATGGCTCGAGACTCAGGTGGAGAATTCCGGTTTGTGCGGACTGGAGGCAACCCATGAGCCGGATACCCGTGATGAATCTTTTCTTGGGATGTCTTGTCTTGTTGGCCTGGGCCCCCAAGATACTGCTGGGTGATCTAGTTGAACGACGTGCAGGTGGTACAGCGATTGAAGGAGATATCAGGCAGATTGATCAATCCGGTGTGCAGATTCGGGATGCGAATGCTGTGCTACATATCGTTCCGTGGGATCGAATTCGTGATGTGAAGATGATGTATCCCGATCCCAGGCTGAATGAACTATTACCAATAGCGGATGAGCTTTGGCGTGCAAGAACACGGCTAGAGCGTGGAGATCGTGCGCTTGCAGAACCAATCTTTGCTCGCATGTTTGCGAAAACAATTGGGAACAATCACGAGACCGCTCTTATGGTCGCCGAAGGCCTCCTGCGTGTTCGCCTTGCAAGAGGTGCTCACGCTGCTGCAGTCATACCGATGTTAGAGGTGATCCGACTGCAGCGTGCCGGCATTGCAACAGATAGTTTTTCAACATTGCCAGAGTTGTTTGAAGAAGTGAATCAAGGTGAACTGTTATGTGTGCAGTTGGCGCCGTTCTTTGTCCGGAATAATGATCTAGAGCGGCTCGTCAAGGCGCTCGATTCCTACGAGTCACTCGGTGATGATTATGTAGAGCGATTGGCTCAAATCTATAAGCTTGCTGCTGAGGCAACTCTCTACAACGATGGCTCGACACTCGAAAGTGCTCAATCGAGAAGTCAGAATTTTATTGAAGAGGCGATCAATATTCGCTGGCAAACCGATGCTGGCGGTTCGAAGCGTTCGCTTCGTGCAGTCGATGAACTGGAAGAACGCGTTGATGATCTTCCGTCGTGGGCCCGGATGTGGTTGCTCTATGCATTGGGTATGCAAAAGACCCAGTGGTCTGATTTAGGCGGCCGTGATCGAGGTCTCGTGCAATTGGCCACCGTTGCATCAGTTCAGTCAGATCAATTTGCTTACCTTGCCGGAATGGCGTTGCAGAGTCTTGCTGATGTGTTAGAGGAAGATGGCCAGCTCACAGCGGCGGCAAGCCTTCGGCGTGAACTAGAGAGCCAGATGCCACGGCATCCAATACAACAAGAAATACCACCTTTACAGAGAGCGGTGATTGAGTCAGAAGAACCTCAAGAGGAGCCCCAATGACTTTCATTGTGTTTAATCTAATCGGAACCGTTGCCGCTGAACCTGCAGAAGCCTCGTCGTGGTTGGACACGATTGTTGCAGGAGGAATAGTTGGCTTTATCATCCTTGGACTGAGTATTGTGGCCTTGGCTTTGGTCATCATCCACATTGTTCAAATTCGTCGTACGGCATTGTTGCCACCAGATCAATTGCAAGCGATTGATTCAATGCTTGCGGCAGGTGATGTTAACGGCGCGCTCGAGTATTGCTTGTCGCCCGAGCATGACTCCTATTTGGTTCGGATCATGGCTGCCGGACTGGCTC
>CALCOW010000239.1 GCA_937899935.1 uncultured Phycisphaerae bacterium | reverse complement strand
GATGTTCGACTTTCTCTTGTTCTGCAGCATAGGCTCTAAACACTTGCTCCGGAAATCCTCCAAATAGGCGCATCATCGCAATATCTGCCCAGCCATCACCATATGAACACGCTGGATCTATTAAGTTCACTCGCCCCTGAATGCCAAGCACTGAGTTACCCGACCATAAATCACCATGGAGTAGTGAAACACGTGGCTGTGCTGGGATGAAGGCATGTAATTCACTAATAATCACACTAAGTTTCTTATCAAGATCGCTGGGCAAACAACCCTTAAGTCGAATGCTCTTTTGCTGATATCCCAACCTGTATTCCGTATTAAAGAAAATCCAATCCCCATTCCATTTATTGATTTGGGGTGTGTGACCTAGGTAGTTCGCCGCACGATAGCCATACGCGGCTTGGTCATGAGGTGCAGCATGCAATTGAGCAAGATCTCTACCAAACAGAGTCCACTGCGGCTCGCTACCATCAGGTTCAATAAACTCAGTCACCAAGAAGAACAAGTCATCGACCTGGCTCATTCCATACACTTCTGGAATCGACACCGTGCCTGTGGCCGCAAGATCAGACAACCCATCATGCTCGGACTCTAACATCGACGACTGACTTATATCAGCACACTTGATCACACATTTTGATCCACACTCACCTGTTACAACGCTGGCGCCATGAATACACCCTCCAGCCAACTGGCGGATCTGCATAACGGACGACATAACATTGAGTTCACAAAGCGCTTTTTGAATCAGACTCTGCAGAACCATTCAACGCTTCTCTCTTTTCTTCGTCAGGTGATCAAGCAATTGCTGGCACGCAGAGGACACCAGATCAATAACATGATGAAAACCTTCTTCGCCACCGTAGTAGGGATCTGGCACCTCTTGCTCTGTAACAGAGTTGTCATATTCAAGAAGCAAGGATATTTTTGATGAGGGTGCTCCCATGGATAATAGAGCATCACGGTTTTGCTGATCCATACAAACGATGTGTTCAAATCTAGAGAAATCCTCAGGACGCACCTGACGAGCTGAACCGGATAGCTTTATACCTTTGGCATGAGCTGCGTCTCGCATACGCGCATCCGGATCTTGGCCCTCATGCCACCCACCGGTACCGGCTGAGTCGATCTCAAATTCACTTTCCACGCCTCGTGAAATGCTCTCAGCAAGAAACACGCACTCTGCAAGCGGACTACGACAAATGTTTCCCATGCACACAAACAAGATCTGTGTCTTTTGATCCTTGGCCATAACGTCCTTTGCAATTCACTTCCGAATACCAGAGGTGTATTTCGTGGCAACGTCGCTCGGTGAACTGTCTTCCTCTTCCACCAAGACAGGCTGCCTGCGCGCCACTTTTACTGCCACAGCCGCAATAAAGCTGAATAGCACAAACACAATTGCATACACAAACATCAAGCGAATCTCAGTAAACATGACAATCCATGAAACAATCACTCCCAAACATGCAAAAGTAAAACCAATTGCATAGAGTGCAAAGACTGCCCTGCGAACTCCGCCTAAACCACGCTTAAGCTGATGATGAATGTGCTGATCATCGGCAGCTGACATAGGCAAGCCAGCCAACTTGCGTCGGATGATTGCCAGCGATGTATCAATGATAGGCACTGCAAATACAATCAGGCCAGCAACCACCAGGTGTGTCTCTCCATATTCACCAAACATCAGGATGACAACAACACAAAGGTAGCCGAGCAGCAGGCTGCCTGCGTCACCAAGAAAGATGACGGCTGGCTGAAAGTTAAAAGGCAAGAATCCTAGCACTGCTCCGAGTGTTGCGAGACACAATACAACACGAGCTCCAGCCAGACTGTTTTCTTGCGCCAAGATATCTCCGCCATTTGTAATGTCATGCTGAACTGCCATAAATATTGAAATTGTGAGCAGCCCTAACATCACAATGCCAGTCAATCCAGACAGGAGACCGTCAAGACCATCAATAAGATTACTTGCATTACAGCCACCGAGGACGAAGATGGCAATCAAGGCCGTACCAGTCCAATAAGAAACATCGAAGGTATATCCAGTGATCGGCAAATCAAATACAAGCCCGTCGGAGCCAAACACGGCTGCGAGTAATCCTTGGGCAACATTGGTACCAACCGCTTCAATGGCCAGCGCTGCTGCTGCGACCAACTGACCAGCGATCTTGAGTCTGGGATCCCAGCCCCAAACATCGTCGGCAAGACCTGTAAATGCAATAGCGATGATGCCAATGACGATCGCAATTGGCACTGGTGGATAATCGACTAGCAATTCACTGAACATGGCATAGCTGGCACCAATAGCAACTAAAACCGCCAGAACAACCGCTGCACCACCAAGATATGCAACTGGTTCCTTATGAATCTTTCGAGAAGAGTCTGGAGCGTCGACAATGTTGTTACGTAATGCCACCTGCCGCGCAATTGGTGTAAATATAAGTGCCGCAAAATACGCAATCAGAAACACTGGGACATAAGAGTTTAATAACTCAACAGCTGTTGAAGTGGCTGTTTCATCCCATGTCGCAAGAACCTCCGGAGTTAACTGCGAACCCACGTCGATATCTAATGTTTGTTGTGGATCCATGGGCGCTATTTCTTACAGTTAAGCTTTCTTCCGTCGGGGCAAGAATGTCTTTTTAAAGTGGCAATAACAAAAGAGTCATTGGCCATTTTTCACTCGTCCTTCTGGCGACCTCGTCCGGCATATCCAGCAATAGTTGCATAGTTCTTCTTTAGATATCCACCAGCCGCGGTTCGTGGACGATTGAGTAATGTGCCAATAATGTCACAATTTGCTTCACCTAAATCTCGAAGCATTCTTGAGACCAAACCTCGTTCCTCTTGATAGGCTCGTATGACCACAATGACTCCATCAGAGTTATTTGCCACAACACGAGCATCGCCAGAAACGATGAGTGGTGAAACATCAATCAATACAAGATCAAAACGATCTCGGAGTATCGCGATTGAACGATCAAACGCATCACTATGGAATAAATTGCTGATACGATTGTCTGGCGTGCCTGCTGATATGACATCAATTTGATCATCATTCTTAACGATCACATCATCGATCGTGGCATCTCCAGATAACACATCACCTAAACCAAGCCGCGGCTCAGCAACACCCATCGCATGCGATAAACCTGGTCGTCGGAAGTTTGCATCCACGACGACGACGGACTGACCAGAATCTCTTGCTATGGTTGAAATATTACTAATCGCGGTCGTAGTGCCTGACTCTGGCATACCACCAATAAAAGAGACCACGCCATATCCACCCTGTCCAATACGACGAGCCATCGGCGCATAACTCTGACGATATGCTTCTGCAATAACACTATTCGGCATTGTTCGGACAATTCGCTCTGCCGCAGTCGGCTTTGTTGGATCATCGGTTATCTCAGGAATTGAGCCGATCACTCTAACCGGCGATAGGAGCTCCAGATCACTGACTCGCTTGATGCGACGGTCTGTCAGTTCCCTAATGAATACGGCACACAAAGCTATTCCAAAGCAGAGGAAAACACCCAATGGAATCATGACCTCCCATCTAGGGAATGACAGTGTACGTGGTACTTCAGCATCTCCTAATGACCGAACGCGCTGCGCGTCTTCACGTAGTCGCATCAGCCGCAAGCTATTAATGAGTTGCACATCTGCGTCGCGCTGCAACTCAAGGTGTGTACGCTGAGTAACCATCGCTTCATAGGACGATTGATCGGCCGCGAGATCCTGCAGTTCTGTTTCTTTACTCTCGACACTGTCTTCTAATTGCTCAATCAGCTGCAAGAGTTGATCTCGCTGATCGGCATATTGCAGACGCTCGGAGTTTAGGTTTCTCTCAATAATCTCACGTCTTTTAGCGTCGATCTGATCTTCAGTAGCTCTTGCTCGAACTTCCATCTGATACACATGGGGGTGATCGCTTCTAAATCGCTCACGACTTGATCTCAGCTCCGACTTTAAACTCTCCACCAACTGCAGCTGTTCACGTAGTGTCGGATCGGCCTCCGCTAACTGTATATCTTCATAGGTATAGTCGAGTGTGCCGGCAAGTTTTTCGGCTGTTTGCTGCAACGCACTATTTATCATGGATAACTGAGCACGCGATTCAATCATCTCCTGGGTCAGTTTCTCTGTTTCGATAGCTGCTTGGCTAAATCGCGTATCGTCAAGCGTTGTGATTCCTCTGGCGCGAATAAAGGTCCTGATCTCATCACCCAGATCTTGCAGCATCAGCCTCGTTCGACGCAACTGGTCATCAAAGACTCGCTCGTTCTCAACATAGACACGATCATTCATTCGTGTCACATAAGCCATGTAAGAATCTCGAAGGGAATTCAGCACAATAGGCACATCAGTCGCTGCATGCGCAGACCAACTAGCACCATAGATATTAGTACCTCGTAGAACAGGTGTTGAAATTTCTTGTTCTAGCTCATCTACAGCCTCTGCAATAAGTGGCTCGCCTGTATCACTCACAAATCGCTCTTGGAACCAATTGGTATTATCGCGAACTGCACGATCACTCACAGCAGCTTCTAAGATTTCACGCCGCTTTAACAAGAACACTTGAGTATTTGAGATTCGAGTGACCATCCGATCATCAACAAATTCTTGTGATCCAACATCTGTTGCTGTGTTCAGACCAGGTCGAACCTCAAACCATACGTCGGATGAATAGAGTGGATATACAATCCGCAAAACCAACATAGCTACAACACCAATGATTGCACCGATGAAGATAGATGCAATGAGCCACACCATATAGTGACGCAAGACTCTTATTGGATCTAGCGACTGGTTGGCGGCACGAGATTGGCCTGCCGCAACTGGTGCAAGATGTAAATTATTTTGATCTTGTAACTTTGCCATCATGATTCCCAAAGAGGTAAAAAAGGTCGCCTTATGGAACGGTTATTGAGGCCTTTTCATCTATATCGGCCCGAAGAGCCGTAATCTCGGCTTTGATTTTTGGATTCGTCGCAAGTTCATCAGCCCGCTTCAACCGCTGTATAGCAGCCTGAAATCGCCCATCAATAGCTAAGACCTGTGCAAGGTGCATATACGCATTTGGCGTTTCTTCTAGCTGTAGTGACTCCCGCAGATACTCCTCAGCTTGGAGATCATTGCCTAACTGGAAGTTGATCCAACCAAGTTGGTCAAGAATTCTTGCGTTTTGAGGAGCTAGTTGATTGGCTTGCTGAATAAAAGATAAAGCTTGATCAGGTCTTTCAAGATCAGTTGTATAGACACCCGAAAGATCCAGCAACGCTTGCAGATTGTTAGGATCTATTGCCAAGATCCGATCGAGCGCCTGTATGGCTTTTTCAGCTTGACCCAAGTCCCGATAGATATCCGCGAGCGTATCTAGAAGAACGATATTATTCGGATCTAGTGATGTTGCCTTCTTGCTTAGTGGAAGTGCTGACACCGGATCCGACTCGTAACTCTGCAAAATATATGCCACGTTGTTAAGAGCAATCGAATCCTCTTCATCCCTATCAATAATTTTGAGATAGGCTTTTTTAGCTTCGTTATATTCTTTGCGAGCCAAGTGCACTTGGCCTTTAATGTGATTCGCTCGGATGTAATCTGCTAGCAAAGTATTAGAGTCAATGACCTGCTGAAGAAGCTCCAAAGTTCTCGACTGCCCCTCAGGTCCAACGCCCAACCAAAATAGCGCAAGTCCTTGGAGAACCCTTGAGTCATCTTGTGCTCCCGGTAGCCCCATAACAAAGGCCTCGCCCACAGAGGACTCTGCGTTGTTATAAAGCAAACGTAGATCCATGAACCAAATATCTAATAACTGGCTTTTTTTAATGTCATCGAGGCCAGAGTCCAAAATTTCCTGAAATGCGACAGTCATTACGTCAAGAGCTTGTTCCTTTTGCCCTTCTTGGTCCAACGCCCTCGCATAAAGGCCCGCGACAACCGGATTTGATCTGAGTTCATCATTGAAAGACAGCATCTCTAATACCGGAGCCCCATTCCAGACTCCACTGCGCCTTGTCAAGAATGCCACATTGAGCAAGGATGATTCAGCACGACTCAGCTTATAGGCAGCTAAAAATGCCTTTATCGCCTCATCACTGTTCTGAACTGATGCATAGACGCTGCCAAGCACTTCATACCAGACTGGGCTATAGGGCGACTTCTCTATAGCCTCTTCGATAAGCTTGACGGCACTCGCAATGTCATTCGCTTCTAGCATTACTTCAATCAATAACTGACGAGAACGTACATCTTCCGGAAATCTTGCGACAAGCTGCCGAAGCGTGCTCTCAGCGGCATAGCTGTTACCTAATAGCCTCAGGATTTTGACTCGCCTCAAACCAGTTCGAGTTGAGATACTTGTTTGCAGTTGATCTGCCTTATCAAGAGCCTTAACTGCCTTTTCTAGTACTAACCGATCATTCTCCACACCATATCTATCTAACAGCCCATCGGCTTCATAAATATATGGAGTGGGATCACTTGGCACCATCTGTTTGCAGGCTTCAAGTTCTTCAAGAGCACGAGCCTGCATCTGCAAGGCTGCATCTTGGTCACCCTCAGTAATGAATAATTTCGTTTTTGCTTGACACCACTGTGCCAACATCAGTCTGTGAAAGAAATCTATTCCATAAATCTCTTCTCGTTTCGCCAACTCTGACTCTACTCGCTCCAGACGCCCATCCCATATCAGGCATTCAATAAGACGTGCGGAGGCCGCCGCGCTTGGAGATTTTTCATGGAGAACCTCAAGTAGCGTAATAGCATCTGCATAGAGGTTCTGAGAAATATACATATTAGATAACTGCTGAACAGCAAAGCCATAGGAATTATCATCCAACTCAATGGCTGCGATGAAAGCTTGTTTGGCATCCGCAAATCGGTTCGCCTCCACAAAGTATTTTGCTAAAGCGATGTAGTCGTCGCCTACCCGTTTACCTTGGTCAAGTTGGTTGATCCGATCTTTTAGTAACTGAGCGCCCTCTTCTACTTGCCCTTGACTCATAAGAAGACTTGCTTTGAGAGAAGCAAATGCCCTATTGCCACTGACTTTTGGTGACAAATCGTCAAGAATCATCTGAGCACCTGCGTCCCAACGTTGACGTAGGTCCGCAAGATTTTTTTGTTTTTCAGCATCACTCAGACGTTCCCAAGTCTGCTCATTGAATAAGGGCTCTCCAGTTGGTGACGTCAGAAATTCCCAAGTTGGTTGGGTAACAGAAATCAAACGAACGAGATTCGCCGCGTTCGTAATATCACTTGGATTGCTCGCGTAGGCTTCGAGTCGAGACCGCATGACTAAAGGAAGGTTCCCTTCTTCTGTCTCCAACTGAAGCCAAAGCTCTCTTAATTCTCGCTGAGTCGGTGCAATCACAAGTGCTTGCTTAAGAACTCGAATTGCCCGAGCGTTTCCATCTGGCTTGGCGATGAGCGCATTTGCATAGGTCTTTACAAGCTTTAGATTGTTTGGATTACGGCGATATGCCTCTTCGTAAGCTTGTAACTCATTGGCCTCGTCACCAATCCACTTGTAAGCCTCTGCAAGTCCTTCCCAATACTTGGCCTCATATGGGCTGTCCTCGATGAGAGACTTCCAAGTATCGATACTCGATTGCAGCACCTCAAGTGATGCCACGACGGATCCATCCCGCCTAATTTTTTGGCCGTAAAGTGCCTCAAACTTAGCCTTTAAAAACCGCACGTCGGTATTGTTAGATTCAGCAATTACTGCAGCATCGACAATCTGCTCAGCCTCATCCCATTGATCATTATCAAGGGCAGAGAAAACTCGAAACTCAACAACTTTTGGATTCGAAGCCGCTGTATCTGAGAGGCGTGCCACAATATCCTTAAGCCTGCTTGTCAAAGATCTAATCTTCTCGTCTAGATCGGCTGCCGCCTCCGGATGACCCGTTGCGATTAGCGCCTTCGCTCGCGACTCTTCCGCGATCAGATACAAACGCAAGCCGTTTGCAATCGCCAAATCACGCTCAACTGGATCTTCATGCATCTCTTCCCAGTATGAATATATTCCCTGGATAGGATCATCATTCTCAAGGGCTAACTCAATAGGTCTTATGGAAACAAGCTCTGGATCTATCGCTTTCAACTCATTCAAATGGAGAAGAATAAGATCTTTATCACTGACCATAATGGCGAGCTTCGCTAATGTCTCAGGGATACGAGACTCCTGTGGGTATTCTTCCTGGAGCGACAGCAGGCTCGCACGGGCGAGGTCCATATCATTTGAAAGGACTCTCAAATTGGCTTCATTAATAGCTGCTGAAATTGGGTCGATTTGACGGACATCGCCAGCGTCAGCAAACTCATCGATTTTTTGGCTGAAGTTACTCATCTCTGAATCGTTTTCTCGAACACTCAAAGGTAGCTGGGACACTGTCTCAGAAGCATCCGCGTAGCGACCCATCATGGCTTCTAACTGGGCCTTGCGAACAGCCAATCCATTACTACTTGGCCGACGGTTAAGACCCTCGCTAACGAGCTCGTAAGCCAAGCCAATCTGACCAAGTTCAGCCAGTGAATCGATAAGCAACTGCTGAACACCTAAGTCAAAGCTGGCCGCTTGAGTTCGGTATGCCTCTAATTTATCCACTACTCGCCGATAGTCTTTGTTAACCCATGCAATTTGACCATCCGCTCGAAGTACATAAACGTTGTTTTCATCACCACCGCAATAGTCGAGAAGTTGTTTTCTACTTTCATCGACTTCTTGCTCATAAGAACTCAGATCAGCATCTGGATTATCCTTCAACGCTTGCTCCCATCGACTGATGGCAACATCGCTCAAAATACTAGCTGCCCGACCTTGGACAGCAAATTGAAGAATGGCGTCAAGACTTGATTTGATATTAGGTTCTACGAGTATCTTACTGGCAGCATCACTCGCGGCACTGAATCCAGATTCCCTATTATTTGCGCCATTGAGGTGGAGTTGCGCAAGCTCGATCCACAATGGACCATCGTTCGGATTCCGACTTAAATAATCTTCATAAATCTTTACCGCTTGTTCATACCCATTCTCTGCATCGCCGGCCAAGATCAAATTGGCTGCGGTCCTTACAACGATTGGGTCGTCAGTCTGATTGATGACGCTTGCCATCTGATCTAGTGCTGCCTCTTTTTCCGCGCCTAGTTGGTCAACATTGTCCGCAGACGCCTCCATTGCGTTGTAATGTTCCAACAGCTTGAATCTGGCTAACGCAGTTGCGCTGAGAGGCTTATCGGCAACCGCTCGCTCAAGATCAGCGAATGTCTCTTCTACAAACTTACTTTGCTGTTCAGATTGTCTATTGCGCCCATCCAGCTTCAAGCGAGCAACAACTTCGAGTCTACCTAAGGCTAATGATGACCAGGCCAAGTCATTATTGGGATCTATGACAACAGCTCTGCGTAATTCTTCTTCGCCAGGAAAGTGAACATTACCTTGTTCATCAACCTTGTTTGTGAAATCTGCGGGGTTTAAGAATTGTTTGGCTCGCCCCAACTGAGCAAGGACCTGGGCCTCTTGCTCGAAATTGTCCTGGCCAACTGCATCCTGCATTGACAGCAGCAGATCTTCGACAATCTGCCAACTCTCGACACTATTGTTCGCCATTTGGGCCGCTCTAATCGCATCGTTGACAACCACCTCGTGAAATTCGAGATTGGAAGGCTGATGAATGGCCCGCTGCCGACGAATCAGTAGCAGTTGTTGATATCTTGCTTTCGCTTCTGTCTGAGTCGGGGGCTGAATGGATTCAATTGCAGTCTCCCACTTTTCTAGAAATCCAAGGTTACTTGGCTCTTTGCTGACGCCACGCGAATATTGCTTCGCCGCATTTTCGTAATCGCCTGTTGCCATATAGGCATCGCCGCGACGTATGTTGCGACCCGCGTCAGCTCGAGCGTAAAGAAACCACAACCCTCCAAGGAGCACTATCGCAACCGCAAAGAAGGTGGTGACATACAGAAACATTTTCTTATTAACTTGAGTGGCCATAATTGCCTCACAAATGATGCACTAAAAATCTCACGTGCTCTTTGGATAATTTCCCGTTTCAACCTCAAACCAGTCTGGCAGACATCTCATGAGATGTGGCAGAAGCTCATCTAGCAGATTTGTTGCCTTCAAAACAAACAGCTCTCTATCATCTCCAGTGTCTAGTGCTGCCGTTATCTGAACCTTGCAGTAGTACGAATATTTACTGGATAAATCAAATGCAAATTG
>CALCOW010000238.1 GCA_937899935.1 uncultured Phycisphaerae bacterium | reverse complement strand
GTTGTTCATATGGCCATATGCACAAACAAGTGCGTTTTGATTCGTCTCACAAGCAACAAGCTCGTGAGATGAATCTGCCGGAGCGTTCCCGCTGGCCATGGTGCGAGCGCGCCTCGGAGAAAGGGTCATTCAAATGTGAGTGTTTATTTGAGTTGCCAAATCGGTGACGAACATCAGCGAACAGAGTTGATCGATGAGCATTCGCAGGGAACCCATTTGGGGCGTCTCTTCTCACTCCTCCTGGCAAAACGGTCGCTGCAAAAATACAACGAGCCATACAAAACCCCCACCAATTAGAGCCCCCCAAACGAAACCCCCCCATGGGGTCGTATCAGGCTCTCTGTGAGTTCGCATGGCGCAATGCCAGGACTACAAGAGTGTCAAAAACGACTAAGTAGATGTTTACACATCTATAATCCAACGTCAAGCTTTGGTTTCCGCAAAGATCGATTTAATTCATTGTGCATAAACAATAGCTGAATCAATGCCATTTAAAGGCCTGTAGAAGTCGATGGTGGATTTGGCGATCCTGGGCTCGGTAGAGCTGTACCCAAGTTTGGGAGATAGCTGTCGTTGTACCAGGCCTGCCAGCAATTGAGATCCCACTGGCATTCAGGTGCCTGTATGCCCGGGATCGCGTTCGTCATGGCTATAAGTGAATCATTTACGACCGTGCGATATTCAATGACCACGGCATCGAGTACACGCATCACGACCCCCTCGTTGAGAATGCTCACCACGGGCTGGAAGGCCCCTGCATTATCTCCGACTACGGGAATCAGCCCTGAAACATAGGCTCTCTGGGTCACAATGGCGATTTGAGCAATATCTCCTTGCCCTCCAGCGGTGGCAGTACCGGCATTTTGGTCACCACTGGTCATGACCTGGGCTGTAATCAGTAGCGGAATCAGCTCTGTCACATTCAGGGTGTTGGCTAGATAGGCTGCAACATTGGCTGGCTGATGTGCTCGGCTACGCAAAGCATCTTCGAGTATTTGGATGACCGGTGGTGATACCGGCTCTGTCAGTGCTAATGCAGCTGATTCATCGAAACTGGCGTCATCACCATAAATAGCAATACGGGCGAGCTCGATCTGGCCAGGTATGCCCTGATTGGCCAGATGTGTGATGAGAGCTTGTTGCACCTCAGCGTCGCATGGAGCCAGTTCTTCAGCGAGGGGTGCCAAGGCCAGTGGATCGGTCATCAAGGTGATTTGTTGAATCCCTTGAGCTTTCAACTCGGCGCTGGCATTGCTCGAAAAGTACTTATATCGCAAGGCACGTATTTGCTGTTTTAGGGCCAGAACACGGCGTCGATTGGCCAGCAATATCGCTTCATCGGTCTCGGGTACTGAGACGATCGGGCTAATTTCAAAGTTGTTTGGGATGGGCTGGGGGGTCGTCAGGCTCATCGACGGTACATCACTGCACACGAACAAGAGGCTGAAACAGACGTAATTCAAAAGCATAAGCGATGCCTCCAGCAAAGCTCATTGTATGCCTTCATTGAATGCCGTTCACGTGAATTGGATTTTCATAATTGTTGCGTCTTAGCGGCCCGCAAGCGGCACAACGATGCACCCAAGACTGGATAGCTTGTCGCGATCGCTAATGGCCTGTCCGCGATCTTCGTACGTTCCCATCTGTACGAGATAAAGGCCGTCGCCATGGTTTGATGAGATCACCTGAACATGGCCCAATCGAATGACGTTGGGGTTTTTGACTAAGCGGTTCTGAACCCTCTTGGCACGGGTTTCACTGGCAAAAGCACCGAACTGAATAGACCATGGCCCACTCTTGGTCGTGGCTGGTGAAGTGCTGATGCCGGCCAGTCGTCGAGCAGTCGTCGCCCACCGCCGTGCTTTGGAGGCATCTGGCTCCCGTAGTTTCTCGGCCGCGATCTCAAAGTGCGTTGCAGCTTGGCGATAGCGGGATTCATCCAGAGCAATTTGTCCGAGCATGGCATTGGCTCCGCCAGCGGCGGCTCGATTGCTGGCCTTTTGGGCATCGAGAAACAGCACTCGAGCCTCAGTCTCTTCATCAAGATTCCAAGCTGCCAGGCCAGCTACATAAGCGGCTTTTTGACGATTTTCGGCATCCGGCCCTTTTCTGGCCAGGTCGGCATAGATCTGGGCCTGGCGAAAGTCCCTGCGCTCATAGGCGGTGATGGCCGTATCAAGGGAGCTGGTTTGCCGTGCACTTCCGGTGGACTGGCAAGCAGTGCCTGGAATGGTGATGAGGACGAGCACGCCAAGTAAAACAGGTCTGATCGCAGCTGTTGATAGAAAGCTGATGAGATGGGGCATGTTGACGTCCTGGTAGGGGGCATGGATGACAAGGGTGGGGTAAGGTGCCCGAAGTCGACTGCCTTGGATCTATCGAACCAAAGGCAGCATGGGCCTGAACTTTGGCGAGTTGGCCCCTCGCCGGCAGTTGTGATTATTCGGAGGCAGCACTGTGGAACCGGTCCGTCCAGCAATTAGGCGTCTTTTCTTGCAGCCCTGGAGGGTGGTTGCTATTGATGACCATCGAGTCTGGCGAGGTTTTCAGTTGTATCTCGGGGCTTTGCATCTGGCATCGATCATTGAGAAGAGCACGGAGAATCAAAAGGTAGGCATTATGTTGCCTACCTCCGGTTTCTTCTCGATGTCACTTCTGGCAACTTGGATTTTGGGTCGCACGGTCGTGCCGCTTAACTATCTTCTGAGCGAGGCAGAACGCGAATATATCTGCGATGACGCAGGCATCGATACGGTCATTACCGTTGGGGCCATGATTGATGCGGTCGGCGATTTGCCCGCATCAGTTAAACAGATCCGCCTTGAAGAGCAGTCGTTCAAAGGTTTGCCAAAGTTTCGTCGGGCAGCGCGAATGCCAGGTGATTCTGTGGCCGTCATTTTGTACACCTCTGGCACCTCAGGGAAGCCCAAAGGCGTTGTTCTTACCAGCGACAATATTGCTTCAAATGTCAAGCAGTGTGTTGAGTGGGCTCATCTTAATCGTCGAATCATGTTTCTTGGCTTATTGCCGCAGTTTCATAGTTTTGGTTTTACAGTCATGACCGTGTTGCCACTGATGGTTGGATGTAGGGTGGTTTATTCGGCGCGATTTCAGCCAGCAAAAGTATTGGGGCTCATACGCAAATATAAACCGACGGCTATGTTTGCTATTCCTTCGATGTTCAATGCATTGCTTGCAGCGAAGGATGCAAAGGCCGACGACTTTGAGCACTTTACGTATTTGGTTTCTGGCGGCGAGCCGTTGCCCGAAGCTGTTTCAGAAGGGTATAAGACTCGGTTTGGTGTGACCATCGATCAGGGATACGGGCTGACGGAAACGGCGCCGGTCACAAATTGGTGTCGCCCACAAGATCGCCGCAAAGGATCGGTGGGGAAGGCGCTGCCTCGTGTTGAAGAGCGGATCGTCGCCGAAAATGAACGGGGGCTTGGAGCCAATGAAGATGGGGAAATTCGCATTAAGGGGCCCAATGTGATGCAGGGGTATTACAAGTTGCCCGAGGAAACGGCAGCGGTCTTTGATGGCGAGGGTTTCTTTAAAACAGGTGATATGGGTCGTTTTGATAGTGATGGTCACCTGTACATCACCGGCCGAATCAAAGAGATGTTGATCATTGGTGGCGAGAATGTCTTTCCTCGAGAAATTGAGGAGGCATTGAACGCACATCCATCGGTCCATGATTGTGCCGTCATCGGACAGTCAGATCCAAATCGAGGTGAGGTGCCGCTTGCCTTTGTTGAGCTCCTTGATGGAGCTTCGTTTAACTCCACAGAGATCAGAAAGTTTTGTCGTGAACATCTTCCTCAATTCAAGGTGCCGCGGGAGATTCGGCGGGTTGAATCATTGCCTCGTAACCCAACGGGCAAGATCATGAGAAGGCTGCTTACGGTTGATACGCCTTGTATTGATTCGAATGTGGCGACATCATGATGAGCTCGGCGGTAGAGCCCATCACTGTTCGTTTGGGGCATAGTCCTGATGCTGATGACATCTTTATGTGGTGGCCTTTGGCGTCGCAGGGCGGCCGGCCGTCAGTGATTGATACCTCGCCATTCCGCTTCCAGTTGGTCGCTGAAGATATTGAACAGTTGAATGCGAGGTCAGAGGCAGGAGAGCTCGAGATCACCGGTATTAGCATGGCCCACTATCCGCTGATATCTGGTCAATATGCATTGACCACATGTGGCTCATCGTTTGGTCTGGGGTACGGTCCCAAACTTGTTTCTGTGGCGCCAACCTCCCTTGAAGAACTCCGGAATCGTGGAGGTGTCATAGGCGTCGCGGGTTTACGCACCAGCGGTTATGCCGTGGCCCGATTGTTGTTGGGAGAGGATCGCTTTCAGTATGTGCCGATGCCGTTTGAAGAGATTCCGCTGGCGGTTGAACGCGGTGAGATCGATGCTGGTGTCGTGATTCACGAGGGTCAGTTGACCTATAGGGCCTCAGGGTTGCATTTGATTTGTGATCTTGGCGAGTGGTGGGAGCAGCGATCCGGCGGCCCCATACCCTTGGGAGGCAATGTTATTCGGCGCGATTTGGATGAGCGATGGGGCGTTGGTCGTACCACTCAACTGGCGACGCTGCTCCATGAGAGCATTGCCTATTCAATGGCTCATCGTGAAGAGGCTTTATCACACTGCCTTGCTCTTGACGGTGGCCTGCAAGCAAGTATGGATCGCCAGAAGACAATCGATCAATTTGTGGCTCTGTACGTCAATGAGTTGACCATTGATTTAGGTGCCTCAGGAAAGAAGGCGGTTGAATGTCTTTTTGGTGAAATGTCCCGTGCAGGTTTTGCGCCAGATGTTACAGATGTTGCCTTTGTTCATCCGGAAGGTGTGTAGCATCCCAATGGGCCTGTTTTTTCTTGCTTTGATGCCGTTGTCAATGCTAAACTCGTGGCTTGTGGCCACTGAGATTCCGGGGACTGGTTTCTCAAAGGGAGCGGTGGGGTAACTGAGGTGACTATGAGCCAGTTTCATGCTGCAGAAACGCTGCAAAGTTATTCACCGCCGACGGTTCGGCAGTTCAGCGTGTTTCTTGATAATAAGCCAGGGAAACTGCTTGAATTATTGCGGCATTTTGAAGAATCGATCACGGTGCATCTATGCGCTTTTAGTGTGCAAGAAGCTTCAGATCATGCCGTCATACGCTTGGTCCCCAACAACGCTGACGGCGCTCGGTTGTTGCTTCGCGAACGATCGTTGGCATTTACTGAGGTCGAGTTACTCGTAGTTGAGCTCGTGGAAGATCACTCTTTGTCCAGTATGTGCCTACATCTCCTTGGCGCGGAACTCAATATTCGCTTTGCTTATCCACTTATGTTGCGACCTAATGGCACGCCCACTATTGCACTCTCGGTCGATGACTACGTGCTGGCCGGTCAGATTCTGCGTCGAAAAGGGTTTGGGCTGGTTGGTGAAGCCGAGCTTCCTTAGCCACCATCGCCAAGCCATTTTGCATGCAGACTCAAACTAAGGTTGCGATGCTTCTGGTGGTGTGAGAGTGGTCGGGGTGACTTCAATTGGCTGGGCATTGAAGAGCCTGTCAAGAGGCGGTTTGTTGGTTCGACGTAGCGGGGAATCTTGTGAAAAGTCCATTTCGGTATAGATCTTCGTGACTTCATAGTCATGGTCGCGTTTTCGCAAGACCATCGCTGATTCGATGGTGTCGTTTCGCTGTAGGTTTTCAGCCACATCAAGGCCATCGATGATCCGTCCAAAGATCGGGCTATAGAGGTCTCTTCCTGGCAGTCGTCTTAGGGAGATAAAAAACTGGGTCGAGGTCTCATTCGGGCGTTCAGCGCTAGGCGTGCTTCTTGAGAACATTCCGACGCTTCCAGAAAACATTTTTCTTCCGATTTCATCGGGTATTCGATATCGAGCGCCCCA